>JAJRVI010000117.1 GCA_024277405.1 Fidelibacterota bacterium | reverse complement strand
TGCAATACCTCGACAATGGAGGAACGGTGATCCTTTTCGGCGATTATGGATATGGTCCTCCTCCAAAGTTTGCTGCTCTCTTGAACTCCTTTGGGATCCGTTTGGATCCTTCGCGTCGATTTACATCGGGACAAATGGCCCAAGTAGAAAAATTTTCAACTTTATACCGCAGTAACTGGGGGGAGGGCCTTATCATCGAGGACAGGGATGATGTACATATACAGCTTCAGGGAACATATGTAAGTGGGTATAAGCAACCAATAACCTTCCTAGCAGTTGCTCAAAAAGGCGCTGGACGGCTTGTCGTCCTGGGTGATGATGCCTTTCATCAACACAAGAACGATGATTTTCTAATCACGATATTAAAGTTTCTTTCTGAAACGCAAACCCCGTTGAAACAGAAAAAGCCACAAAATACGCATGAGGAACAGCGGCAGGATGAAGGAAGGCAGCGAGAACAAAGGCAAGCTATTGATGTATCTCTTCAGCATGACCATGATGGTTCAATGAGCGTAGCAATTCCTGTATCTGCGGAGTGGGACGTTGCCCAAGTGTCATTTGGCCGGACTTTGCATGGAGTTGAAACATATAAGAGACAATTCCTCGTAAACGACTGGGAGTCTGGTGCCCTTTATTCTGTCGATCCATCTGCGCAAAGTGTGAGGGTGGTTGGTATTATTAGACCTAGAATCTGCGATTTGGTAATAGAAGGGGATACACTCTTTGCTGGTTTAAACGACAGTTTGGATGGCGTTTTGTCATATGACTTGGTGCACAACTTGTCTACCGCTGTGATTCCTATTCCAAGCAACACTTTTTCAAGTCGTGAACTCGCTGGGCTTGAAAAACGAGGAAATTTGCTATATATGCTAGGTTGGAAAGATGCCACAGAATTATTTGTAATCTACAACTTTGCATCTCACTCGGTGCTCTTCCAAAGCCCAATTATATTTAGTACTGAAGCCACCGAGGAATTGGAAGTTGTGGGACTTGAATTTTATAACAACGAACTTTATACAATGCAGTGGGGTACGGGAAAACTCTATAGATTAAACTGGTCGTCGGGGGTACTTCAGCTTAATTACGTGGGTGATTTGTCAAAAATGTTAAATTGCAACGGGAAAAGTTGCGGAACCTTCCTTGGATTTCACCTAGGAGATGAATGCATTTACGTCGTTGGTAGAGATTCCAATAAACGCAATGGGGTTTCTACTGTTTATATGCTTAAATACCCAATAACGGCTCTTTCTTTGTTATGTGTCTCAGACAGCGATATTGGTGCTTGTATCTCTGATTGGACAGGGCGGTGGCCGACCGGTAAGAGCGGGCTGACTGAATCAAATTCCGATTATGATGATACCGGGCATGTTAAGATTGTTAAATCAGGAGCCGGCGCTTTGGTATCTTTTACATTTCAAGAAGCAGAAGAATCTTTTCTTGCGGCTGATTTGAACGACTTCGATGCACATTTATTTAAAGGTTTGTATCTAGAGCTTTCAGCAGACCGTTCTCTTATGGTAAAGGTGAAGTTAGCGAACTACGACCACCATTGTGACGGATGGAATACCGTTTGGACCGAGGAAGTCCTTCTTGTTGAGCAAAACAGGAAAAAATTCTTCATCCCTTTCACAAGCTTTGGTCGTACTTCTGGCAGTGAGCAATGTGGTCGATTATTGGATGAGCAAGGCCTGTCGCATTTGGCAGGTTTATTTTTGTATCCCCAAGCTCAGGAGGGGGAACTGCGGGTACATGGAGTTGGGTTTTATGGGCTCAGCGGACTCTTGGATGAGTGACAATCGGCATATTTAGTATTGCCATCCAAAAACTTGGACAAACGTTCTACATTCGGTCAAACTAGCACCACCTCCCCTCCCTCGAGGGAGATGAGCAGGCCCTTCACCACCGGGCGGTCGATACCGCGGAGGACGAGGTCGTGATCTATCCACAGCAGGCCCCCTATTTCATAGTGCCCCGCCCCAATCTCGATCACATCGCCCGCGCGTGAGGCGGCGATGGCTTCCTCCAGGGTGGGGAAATCCCCCGGTACCCGTATGGTGGCGGCGATGCCGCCCGCGGCCGCACAAAGGGAAATCGCGAGGGCAAACGTTCCCCGCATCCGTACCCACCTCCCCATCATCCGCCGATGAGGCCACACCTCTTCATGATGTCCATTAGGTGCGCGAGGTCCTTAAAGGCATAAGCCCACACGCAGCGGACCACGCCCGACCCATCGACGAAGACGGTGAACGGATACCGCGTGTGTTCTAGCCGCTCGTATTCCCACGTCACCCGCTCCCCGGGATCATAGAGGACGGGGAAGTCCACGGGATGATCCCGGAGGACGTCCGGCACCTGGCCCCAGTACTCGGGACAGACGCCCACCACCCCGTACTCCCCACCGTAGCGGCGCTGGAACTCCGCCAGGATGTCGAGGTCGCGCTTACAGGCGGCACACCACGTGGTCCAGAAGGTGATGATGAGCGGCGTCCCCAGGTGATCCCGTAAGCTCCAGGTCCCCTGCGTCCCCGAGAGGGTGAAGTCCGGGGCGCGTTCCCCCACGATCGCGAACCTCCCCGCCCCGGGGACCTCCTCGAGGGGGGAGGTCAGGATGGCCCCCAGGAGGACGACGATCAACGCCACGACGACGACGCTTCCCCAGCTCATCCCCAGGGGACTTTAGGGGATGGACGTCGATCGGCCAAGTTCGGGCGCGGCTATCATGGGTATCGGGATGCGGGTAACGGGCATCGAGGCCAAGACCATCCTCACGCCCTCCAAGATCCCGGGGGTGGATTACTCCCTCAACCCCTACGTGGGCTGTGTCCACGGATGCCGCTATTGTTACGTCGCCCGGATGCCGCACATCCGGGCGAGGGGCCGTCAGTGGGGGACGTTCGTGGAGGCCAAGGCCAACGCCCCGGAGCTCCTGCGGCGTGAGCTCCCGCGGGCCCGGCCGGGGACGGTGGTGATCGGGATCTCCACCGATCCATATCAACCCCCGGAGCGGGAGTGGGGGCTCACGCGCCGGATCCTCGAGACTTTCCGCGAGGCAGGGATCACGGACCGGCTCTCGCTCCGGGTCCTGACGAAATCGCCCCTGGTCCTGCGGGACATGGACCTGCTGGCGGCGCTGGGGACGGAGGTGGGGCTCACCGTAACCACCGATTCCGAGGATATCCGGACGATCTTCGAGCCGAGGGCCCCGTCGATCCCGGAGAGGGTGGAGGCGCTGCGGGAGCTGAGGCGCGCCGGCCTCAGGACGTATGCGTTCGTGGGCCCGATCCTCCCCATGGACCCCGAGCGGCTGGTGGGGATGCTCTCGGGAGCGGTGGACCGGGTGATCCTCGACCGGATGAACTACCCCTGGCGCGTGCGTGATCTATATCACACCCACGGCTTGGACCACGCCCTCTCGGACGGTTTCTTCATCGACATGGCCCGGGACCTCATCGAGCTCTTCGCCCGGGAGGGGATCCCCGCCGAGCCCGTGCCCCGTTGGGCGGGGAGGTTGCGCCGTGCCTTATCCGGATTATAAAGGGATGTGATCATGGGAGAACGGGATGTGGTCACCAAGAGGATGAGTTACGAGGAGTTCCTCGCCTGGTGCGACGAGGACACCTTGGCGGAGTGGGTCGACGGAGAGGTGGTGATGTACTCGCCCGCATCGCGGAGGCATCAGGAGATCAAGGGCTTTATCTACCAGCTTCTGTACAACTACGTCCGGGCCAAGGCCCTCGGGGTGGTACTGGACGCCCCGTTCCAGATGTACCTCGGGCCGCTCAGGCGGGGGCGGGAGCCCGACGTCCTCTTCGTCAAAAAAGAGAACCTCGGCCGCCTGCGAGAGACCCACCTGGACGGGCCCGCGGACCTGGTGGTGGAGGTGGTCTCCGAGGAGTCGCGCCTGAGGGACTACGGGGAGAAGCTCGCCGAGTACGAGCTCGGCGGGGTGGGAGAGTACTGGATCGTGGACCCCGAGAGGGACGAGGTCCGCCTCTTCCAGCGGAAGGAGGGCCGGTTCATCCCCGTGTTCCCCGACGAGGGCACCCACCGTTCCGTCGTGATCCCCGGGCTCTGGGTGCGGGTGGGCTGGCTCCTCTCCGATCCCCCTCCCCCCGTCCTCGATTGCCTCCAGGAGCTCGGGGTGATCCCTTGAAAGCGCCTCCGCCCGGTTTTAGAGTGGTCCCGCGATGCTGAAGCTGAAGAAGATAGCCGAGACCCTCCTCGGCCAGAGCAACGAGCAGAAGCTGAAGAAGCTCTTGCCGATCCTGCGGGAGGTCAACGCCCGGGCCGAGTGGGCCCGGGGCCTCTCCGACGAGGAGCTCCGCGCCCAGACCGATCGGTTCCGGGAGCGGCTCGAATCCGGCGAGACCACCGACGACATCCTCCCCGAGGCCTTCGCCGTGGTGCGGGAGGCGGCCAAGCGCACCATCGGCCTTTACCCCTACGACGTCCAGGTGCTGGGGGGGATCGTCCTGCACCAGCGGCGGATCGCCGAGATGAAGACCGGTGAAGGAAAGACCCTGGTGGCCACCATGCCCGCCTACCTCAACGCCCTGGTGGGGAAGGTCCACATCGTCACCGTGAACGACTACCTCGCCAAGCGCGACCGCTACTGGATGGGCCCGGTGTACGAGTTCCTGGGGCTCTCCGTGGGCCTCCTCCAGGAGGACACCCCGCCCGAGGAGCGGAAGGCGGCGTACCGGTGCGACATCGTCTACGGGACCAACGCCCAGTTCGGGTTCGACTACCTCCGGGACCACATGGTCCTCTCCCGGGACCAGAAGGTCCAGGGACCCTTGGATTACGCCATCATCGACGAGATCGACTACATCCTTATCGACGAGGCCCGGACCCCTCTGATCATATCCGGCCCCACCGAGGACACCGCCCGGATGTACCGGGAGTTCGCCAAGATCGCCCGCATGTTCAAGGAGGGCGAGGACTTCACCGTGGACGAGGAGCGGAAGCTCCTCACCCTTACGGACAAGGGGATCGAGAAGGCGGAGAAGATCCTGAAGTTCGACAACCTGGCCGATCCCCGGGCCACCATGGCCCGGTATTACCTGGAGACGGCCCTCCGGGCGCGGGTGTTCTTCAAGCGGGACCGGGACTACATCGTCAAGGACGGCCGGGTGATCATCGTGGACGAGTTCACCGGCCGCCTCATGCCGGACCGGCGCTACTCCGGGGGGCTGCACCAGGCCATCGAGGCCAAGGAGGGCGTCCCCATCCGCCGCGAGCACCAGACCCTGGCCCAGATCACGCTTCAGCACTACTTCAAGCTCTACAAGGGGATCGCCGGGATGACCGGCACCGCCAAGACCGAGGAGCAGGAGTTCAAGGAGATCTACGGCCTGGATGTGGTGGTGATCCCCACCAACCGCCCCCTGATCCGGAAACACCTCCCCGACGTGATCTACCGCACCCGGAAGGCGAAGTTCGAGGCCGTGGCCGACGAGGTGGAGAGGCTCCACAAGGAGGGCCGTCCGGTCCTCATCGGCACCACCTCCATCGAGGACTCAGAATACCTCTCCAAGCTCCTGAAGAAGCGCGGCCTTCCCCATCAGGTCTTGAACGCGAAATACCACGAGAAGGAGGCGATGATCGTGGCCCAGGCCGGCCGCTACGGGGCCATCACCATCGCCACCAACATGGCCGGCCGCGGCACGGACATCCTCCTCGGGGGGAACCCCGAGTACCGCGCCCGCCAGGAGGCCGACCCCAACGAGGAGCCCGAGAGATACCGCGAGCTCCTGGAGAAATACAGGAAGGAAGCGGAGGAGGAGCGGGCGAAGATCGTGAAGAAGGTGGATCCCGATACTCCCTACGGCCGCTGGGCCCTGTCCCAGATCAAGAAGTGGTGTCAGGAGACGGGGCGGCCGTTCCGAGAGGAGGAGTGGCGGGACAAGATCTACGAAGGCGGGCTCCACGTCATCGGATGCCAGCGCCACGAGGCCCGGAGGATCGACGACCAGCTCGCCGGCCGTGCGGGCCGCCAAGGGGATCCGGGTTCGGCCCAGTTCTTCCTCTCCCTGGAGGACGACCTCCTCCGCATCTTCGGCGGCGACCGCCTGGCGAACCTCATGGACCGGCTGGGGGTGAAGGAGGGCGAGGCCATCGAGCACGAGCTCCTCACCGCCGCCATCCGACGCGCCCAGAAGCGCGTGGAGGAGAGGAACTTCGAGATCCGCAAGCGGCTCCTGGAGTACGACGCCATCATGGCGAAGCAGCGGGAGGCGATCTACGCCATCCGGGAGCGGTTCCTGCTCCCGGCTCCCGGGGAGGAGGTCGACAACACCGAGCTCTACCGGTACCTGGAGGAGATCGTGGCCGAGTA
>JAJRVI010000116.1 GCA_024277405.1 Fidelibacterota bacterium | reverse complement strand
TGACCTTCATCAAACCACCTCCGGTGCAAGGGAAATGATACGCATCATGCCGAGATCCCGGAGCTCCCGCGCCACCGGGCCGAAGACCCGGGTGCCTATGGGCTGGAGGTTCTTGTCCACCAACACCACAGCGTTATCGTCGAACCGGATATAGGTCCCATCGGGACGTCGATAGGCCGCACGGGTCCGGACGATCACCCCGCGGACGATATCCCCCTTCTCCAGGTCCGCGGTGGGGACCCGCTTCTGAACGGACCCCACGATTATATCCCCGATCTTCCCCACGCGCTTCTTCCCGAGGACCTGGATGCACTTTATCACCCTGGCACCGGAGTTATCGGCGACGACGAGTTTCGTCTCCGGCCGAATCATGGTTCATCCCTCCTCCGCGCGTTTCAGGATCTCCACCAGCCGCCAGCGCTTGAGGCGCGAGAGGGGTCGGGTCTCCTCGATGAGAACGATGTCCCCTACCCGGGCCTCCTCGCGTTCGTCGTGCACGTAGTATTTCTTGCGGCGCTTCACGTGCTTGTGGACCCGGGGGTGCTCGTAGAGTTGCTCCTCCAGGACCACGATGGTCTTCTGCATCTTGTCGGAGACCACCTTGCCGATCCTTCTCTTACGCACGGCTTCCCTCCCGCTGGCGCTGGAGCTCCCGCTCGCGCAGGATGGTCAGGGCGCGAGCGATGTCCCGCTTCGTCTTCTTTATCTCGGCCGTGTTCTGGAGCTGGCCCGAGGCGAGCTGGAAGCGCAGGTTCAAGAGCTTGCGCTTCCACTCCGCCACCTTCTGCCGGAGCTCCTCGTCGGACAGCTCCCGGAGTTCCCTGGCCTTCATCTGGCCTCACCCCCGAAGTGGAACCTGGTCTTCAGGCGGGTGGGGATGGGGAGCTTGGCCGACACGAGCCGGTGGGCCTCCTTCGCCTCCTCCGGGGAGACGCCGGCGAACTCGAAGATGATCCGGCCCGGGAGCACCACCGCCACCCAACCCTCCACGTTCCCCTTTCCCTTCCCCATGCGGGACTCGGCCGGCTTCTTGGTATAGGGCTTATCGGGGAAGATCCGGATCCAGATCTTCCCCCGGCCGATGGCCCGGGAGAGGGCGGTACGGGCCGCCTCGATCTGCTGTTGGGTTAGCCACGCGGCCTCCAGGGCTTGGATCCCGTAGTCGCCGAAGGCCACCTCGCACCCCCGGGTGGCCTTGCGCTTGAAGGCCCCGCGCTTCCTCTGCTGTTTGCGGTATTTCGTCCGCTTTGGGAAGAGAAGCGCCATCTTATCTCACTCCTCGGCTTCGGGTTTCGTGCGTTCCTTGGGGGACCAGACCTCTCCGCGGAAGACCCAGGCCTTCACCCCGATGATACCGTATTTCGTCCAGGCTTCCGCGAGCCCGTAGTCCACATCGGCCCGGAGCGTGGAGAGGGGGACCCGGCCTTCCTTCATCTCCACCGAGCGGGCGATCTCCGCCCCTCCCAACCTGCCCGAGACCCGGATCTTCACCCCCTGTGCCCCGGCGGCCATCACCCGCCGGATCGTCTCCTTCATGGCCCGGTAGGGGTTGATCCGGTTCTCGATCTGGAAGGCCACGTCCTGGGCCACCAGGGGTGCTTCCAGCTCCGGCTTCTCCACCTCGAGCACCCCGATCCTCACCTCCCGGCCGGTCAACCTGGAGAGCTCCTCCTGGAGCTTCTGGATCTCGCTCCCCCCGCGCCCGATGACGACGCCGGGCCGGGCCGCGCGGATGGTGATCGCCACCCGCTCCTCCACCGCCCGCTCGATGAGCACCTCGGCGATCCCCGCGCCGCGGTAGTTCTTCTTGATGTGTGTCCGGATCTTGGCGTCCTCCACCACGTACTCGGGGACCTTCTTATCGGGCGCGTACCAATTGGAACGCCATTTCCGGAGAACTCCGATTCGGAAACCGACCGGGTGAGTCTTCTGGCCCATCAGCCCTCCTTCTCCGCGACAACGATGGTGATATGGCTCATGCGGCGCTGGATGATGTCCGCCCTCCCGAACGCCCGGGGCTTCAAGCGCCGCATCCGCGGCCCCTCATCGACGTAGGCCTTGACCACCCAGAGGTTGTCCTCGTCCATCTCGAAGTTGTTGACGGCGTTGGCCACCGCCGAATCCAGGACCTTCTTGATGATCCGGGCCGCCTTCTTTGGTGAGAGGGCGATGATCCTCCGGGCCTCGTCCACGGGCTTCCCCCGGATGCGATCGATCACCAATCGGGCTTTCTTGGGGGAGATCCGCACGAAGCGCGCCCTGGCCACGGCTTCCATCGTCCCTCACCTCACTTCGGGGCCGGCGGCTTCTTCTTCTTCATGCCGCCGTGGCCGCGGAAGGTCCGCGTGGGGGCGAACTCGCCCAAGCGGTGGCCGATCATGGCCTCGGTGATGTGCACCGGGATATGGGTGCGGCCGTTATGTACTTTGATGGTGAGGCCCACCATCTCCGGGATGATCATGGAGGACCGGGCCCAGGTGACGATCTCCTTGATCTCTCCCCTGCGGAACTTCTCGATCTTCTTCAGGAGCTTAGGATCGACGTAGGGGCCCTTCTTGCGCGAACGTCCCATCACTTCCTCCTCTTGATGATGAGCTTGTCGCTGGGCTTCCTGGGTTTCCGGGTCTTCCGTCCGCCCTTGGTGAGCCAGCCCCAGGGGGATTTCGGGGGGCGTCCCTCGCCGGTGCGTCCCTCACCGCCCCCGTGCGGGTGGTCCACGGCGTTCATCGCCACGCCCCGCACGTGCGGCCTCCACCCCAGGTGCCGCCTCCGGCCGGCCTTGCCGTGCTTCACGTTCTTGTGGTCCGGGTTGGATACCTGGCCGATGGTGGCCCAGCACTCGATGTGGAACTTCCGCACCTCGCCCGAGGGGAGGCGCACGATGGCCCACTTGCCCTCCTTGGCCATGAGCTTCGCCTCCGCCCCCGCGGAGCGCACCATCTTCCCCCGGGAGCCGGGGTAGATCTCGATGTTGTGGATGGTGGTCCCCACCGGGATCGCCCGCAGCGGCATGGCGTTCCCCACCCGGGGCTCGGCCTCCTCCCCGGACATCACCACGTCCCCCACCTTGAGCCCCTCCGGGGCGAGGATGTACCGCTTCTCGCCGTCGGCGTAATGGAGCAGCGCGATCCAAGCGGTGCGGTTCGGGTCATACTCCAGCGCCGCCACCTTGGCGGGAACCCCGGCCTTGTCCTTGCGGTCGAAGTCGATGATGCGGTACATCCGCTTGTGGCCGCCCCCCCGGTGACGGGAGGTGATGCGTCCCTGGTTGTTGCGCCCGAACCGGCGATGGAGGGGCTCGATCAGGGACTTCTCCGGCTCCTTCTTGGTGAGCTGGGAATAGTCGGGCCAGACGGCGTGTCTGAGCCCGGGCGTGACCGGTTTCCATTTTTTAAGCCCCATTCACATCACCCCACGATGTCGATCTTGTGCCCCGGCGCGAGCTTCACGATCGCCTTCTTCCACGACTTGGTCCGGCCGTGGCGCCGATCGAGGCGCGTGCGGCGGGGTTTCCCCTTCACCCGCATGGTCCACACCTTCTCCACCTTCACCCCGAACAGCTCCTCCACCGCCCGGCGGATCTCGGGCTTGGAGGCATCGGGGTGCACCTCGAACGTGTACTTGCCCTCCTCCATGGCCCGCCAGGAGCGCTCCGTGAGCACCGGGCGGATGATGATGTCCTCAGGCAACAGCCTTGGCGCCACTGGTGACCCTCCTTTCGAGCTCCTCCACGGCCCGCTGGGTCATGAGAAGCCCCTCGTGGGCGAGGACGTGCCACACAGAGAGGCCGTCGGTGCGGACGCAGTCCACGCCCGGGATGTTGGAGAACGACTTGTACACCGGGATCGTGTACTCATCGGTGGCGATGACCACGAGGGTCTTCTCGGGGCAACCGAGCTTGCCGAGGACTTCCACCGCTTCCTTGGTCCTGGGCCGCTCGAACCCGAACCGGTCGATGAGAAGGAGGTTTCCCTCCTGGGCCCGGGCGGAAAGCGCCGAGATCAGGGCCTTCCGGCGCATCTTCCGGGGGAGCTCCAGGCGCCGTTTTATCGGCTTGGGCCCGAACACCACTCCTCCGCCCCGCCAGATGGGGGAGCGGATGGAGCCATGGCGGGCGCGCCCGGTGTGCTTCTGGGGCCAGGGCTTGCGGCCCCCGCCGCGTACCTCTCCCCGGGTCTTGGTGGAAGCGGTCCACTGGCGTTGGTTGTAGAGGTAAACGCGCACCGCCCGCCAGAGGAGGTCCTCGTTCACCTCGGCGCCGAAGAGCTCCGCGGGGACCTCCACCTCCTCCGGCCCCGCGTCCAGGTTATCCCACCGATACAGTTTCGCTTTGGGCATGGCTCTTCCTTATCAGGAGAAGTCCCTTCTTGTGTCCCGGCACGGACCCTTTGACGACCAGGATGTTATGCTCCGGGTCCACGCGTAGGACCACGAGCCGCTTCACCGTGACGCGATCCGCCCCCATGTGTCCCGGCATCTTCTTGCCCTTCATCACCTTGTTGAGGCCCATGGGGCCGGAGGTACCCGGCCGCTTTATCCACTTGTGGCCGTGGGACTTGGGGCGGTAACTGAAGTCCCACCGTTTGATCGTCCCCTGGAACCCACGCCCCTTGGAGGTCCCGGTGACGTCCACCAAGTCCCCGGGCGAGAAGATATCGACCCCGATCTCCTGCCCCACCTGGAAGGCATCGGGGTCGTCCACCCGGACCTCGTAGAGGTGCCGCCGGGGTTCCACCCCCGCCTTCCGGAAGTGCCCGAGGAGGGGCTTGGTCACCTTCCGTTCGGGGACGGGCTCGTACCCGAGCTGGATGGCCGCGTAGCCCTCCACCTCGGGGCGGCGGATCTGCACCACCACCGAGGGTTCGACGTGGATCACCGTGGCCGCCACGGCCCGGCCATCCTCGTCGAACCACTGTGTCATCCCCACCTTGCGCCCCATCAACGCCAGCATCCCTTCCCCCTCACAGCTTGATCTCGACGTCGATCCCCGTGGGAAGCTCGATCTCCATCAGGGCGTTTATGGTCTCGGCCGTGGGCTCCACGATGTCGATGAGCCTCTTGTGGATCTTGCGCTCGAAGTGTTCCATGGAGCGCTTGTCCACGTGCGGCGACCGCAGCACCGTATAGAGCCTCCGCTCGGTGGGAAGCGGGATCGGACCCACCACCTTGGCCCTGGTGCTCAGGGCCCGCTCCACGATCTTCCGCACCGCGAGATCCACCAGCTCGTGGTCGTAGCTCTTCAGTTTGATCCTGATCTTATCCCTGGGCATCTCCGTATCCCCTACCCTTTAGGATTTCCTCGGCTAGTTTTTCGGGCACCACATCGTAGTGGGTCACCCGAAGGGAACAACTCGCCCGCCCTTGAGTGAGCGAACGAAGCTGGGTTGCGTACCCGAAGGTCTCGGCCAGTGGCATCGTCACATGGACGATCTCCACCGGCCCACGGGATTCGATCCGCCGGATATCGCCCCTTCGGCGACCCAGGTCCGCGACTACCTCACCGAGGTACTCGCGAGGGGTCATTATATCCCCTTCCACGTAAGGTTCCAATATCACGGCCTTGTCTCGCTCCAGGGCGTGCCACAGCGCCTGGGTGCCGCAGGCCTCGAAGGCCACCTCCGTCGAGTCCGTGGGGTGGTAGGCCGCGTCCACCAGGGTCGCCTTGATGTCGGTGACGGGGAAGCCGCCGATGGGGCTCGAACCGAGGCCCTCCTCGATCCCCTTTCGCACCGCCTCGACGAAGGGCTTGGGGAGGACCTCCTCCGGGACCTCGTTGGCGAACAGGAACCCCTCGCCCCGGGGGAGGGGCTCGAAGCGCACCACAATCCGGGCGAACTGGGCCTTGCCCGCCAGCGTGCGGGTGAACTCCTCCTCGATCTCCACGGGGCAGGTGATGGTCGTCTTATAGGCCACCTGCGGCTTTCCCGCGCGATGGGGGACGTTGTACTCCTCGCGCAGGCGGCGGAGCTGGACCTCCAGCTGCAGCTCCCCCACCCCGCCCACGAGGATCTGGCCGGTCTGGGGATCCTCGCGTACGTGGAACGTGGGGTCCTCTTGGGCGATCCGCTCCAGGGAATCCCGGAGCTTGTCCTCCTCCGCCGAGGAGCGAGGCTCCACCGCCATGAAGACCACCGGTTCCGGGAACTGTATGCGCTCGAGGAGGATGGGGTGTTCCGGGTCGCAGAGGGTGTCCCCGGTGAGGACCCGTTCGGTGGCGGTGAGGCCCACGATATCCCCCGCGCTCGCCTCACGCATCCGCTCGCGGCGGTTGGCGTGGAGCCGGAAGAGCCGGGTTATCCGCACCATCCGCCCGGAGGTCGCGTTGAGGACCTGGTCCCCCTCCCCGATTCGCCCCGAGTAGATCCGGGTGTAGAGGAGGCGATCGGCGTACGGGTCGGCCATCACTTTGAACACGAGGGCGGAGAAGGGCTCATCGGGGTCGGGGTGCCGCACGAGTTCCTCTTTCCCGTCGGGGGAGTGGCCCCGCACCGGGGGGACGTCCAGGGGCGAGGGAAGGTAGCGGATGACGCCGTCGAGGAGGGGTTGGACCCCGATGTTTCCCAAGGCCGATCCCCCGAAGACGGGCACCGCGCGCAGGGAGAGGGTGAGGTCCCGGATCACGGGGATGGCTTTGTCCTCCGGGATTTCGCCCTCCTCGAGGTAGATGGCGGCGAGCTCGTCGGAGAACTCCGCCAACCGCTCGAACAGCCCCTCACGGACGGCGGCGGCCTCGGCGGCGACCTCCTCCGGGACCGGGAGGTACTCGTACCGGGTGCCCTTCGTCCCCTGGTCCCAGCGGATCGCCCGGAGGGAGAGGAGGTCGATCATCCCCAGGAGGCGATCGTCCTTGTCGCGCCAGGGAAAGACGAGCACCAGGGGCACCGCCCCCAGGCGCTCCACCATCATCTCCACCGTGCGGAGGAAATCCGCTTCGACCCGGTCGAGCTTGTTCACGAACGCGATGCGGGGGACGCGGTAGCGGTCGGCCTGGTGCCAGACGGTCTCCGATTGGGATTCCACCCCCTCCACCCCGGAGAAGAGGACCACCGCCCCGTCCAGGACCCGCAGTGACCGTTCCACCTCGGCGGTGAAGTCCACGTGGCCGGGGGTATCCACGATGTTTATCTGGTGATCGCCCCAGCGGACGGTGGTGGCGGCGGCGGTGATGGTGATGCCGCGCTCCCGTTCCTGGTCCATCCAGTCCATGGTGGCGGTCCCCTCGTGGACCTCCCCCATGCGGTGGATGCGGCCGGCGTAATAGAGGATCCGCTCGGTAAGGGTGGTCTTCCCCGCGTCGATGTGGGCGATGATCCCTATGTTACGGACCCGGCGGAGGTCGTATGAGGGATCCATCGCCGCGGACTACCAGCGGTAGTGGGCGAAAGCGCGGTTGGCTTCCGCCATGCGGTGGGTCTCTTCCTTACGCTGGTACGCGCCCCCCTGCCCCTTCGCGGCGTCCACGATCTCCCGGGCCAGGCGCTCCACCATGGTGTACTCCGGGCGCTCCCGAGCGGCTTGGACGATCCAGCGGAGCGCCAGCATCGTCTGGCGGTGAGGGGGGACCTCAAACGGCACCTGATAGGTGGCCCCGCCCACGCGGCGGGAGCGCACCTCCATCTTGGGCATACAGTTCTTGACCGCCTTGATGAAGGTCTCCAGGGCCGGGCCTTCTCCCCACTTGTCGATCAGGTCGAATGCCCCGTAGACGATGCGGCGGGCGAGGGATTTCTTCCCATCCCACATCACGTAGTTGATCAGCTTCTCCACCAACTTGGAGCCGTAGCGGATGTCCGGCGGCACGTCCCGTCCGGGGATGACGATGTCGTGAGCCTCAACGGGCATATCCCATCACTCCTTCGGGCGCTTGGCCCCGTACTTGGAACGGCCTTGGCGGCGCCCCTCCACCCCGGCGGCGTCCAGGGCGCCGCGGATGATGTGGTATTTGACGCCGGGGAGGTCCTTCACGCGGCCCCCGCGCACGAGCACGAGGGAGTGCTCCTGGAGGTTGTGCCCCTCCCCAGGGATGTAGGCCGTGACCTCGTTCCCGTTGGAAAGGCGCACCCTGGCCACCTTCCGCAGGGCGGAGTTGGGCTTCTTGGGGGTCTGGGTGAAGACCCGCAGACACACCCCCCGCCGCTGCGGACAGCCCTCCAGCGCGGGCGACTTCGACTTCCACGTCGGCTTCTTTCTCCCGTGTTTGACGAGCTGATTTATCGTCGGCATAGGACCTCCTGCGAGGTGGGATTATATCTTCTCCTCTTCGCTCTTTCCAACCTCTTCCCCCTCGCCCTCGGCCTCATCGGGGAACACGAACCCGGTGCCCACGGGGACCTTCTTCCCCACCATGAGGCACGGCTTCAGGCTCGTGAGGGGATCCTCCTCCCCCCGGAGCGCGGCGTCGGCGAGGACCTTGGTGGTGCGTTCGAACGAGGCCGCGGCGAGCCAGGACTTCCGCAGGATCGCGGCCCGCGAGATCCGCAGGAGCTCCCGCTCGCCCTGGGGCAGGCGGTACTCGGAGATGCGCACGGTCCGGGGCTCGCCATGGTGCTCCACCCGCACCTGGCGAACCCCCAGGTTCACCATGCGCTCCAGGAGGTCCGCGGTGAGCACCTCCCCCGCCTCGGCGATCACCATGTCCCCACGGCGCACCGGGGCCAACAGCACGTCCCCCACGATCTCCTCCCGTTCCTGGCGGATGCGGGCGTTTTCCTCGGCTAGGCGCTTGATCTCCGCCTCGAACACCTCCAGCGGCACCACGTCGTTCAGGAGGAAATTTGATTCGCCGGGGTCGATGATGCGCACGTTGTTCAGGATCTGGCGGATGACCACCTCGAAGTGCTTGTCGTTTATGTCCACGCCCTGGGATTTGTAGACCTTGTGGAGCTCGGTGAGGAGGTAATCCTGGGTCTTCTTCACCCCCGCCACCTCCATGAGCCGCTGGGGCGGGATGACGCCCTTGGAGATCGCCTCGCCCCGTTCCACCTTGTCCCCCACCCGCACCACCGCGGGTTGGTCGCACACGATCCGCGTCCGGTAACGGAACCGGACCGTGGCGAGTCCCTCCTCCAGCTCCACCCGCTCCAGGAGGACGCTCTCCCCCTGGGGCACGTCGATGAGGAGCACCGCGTGGCCCTCGCGCACGTGATCCCCGGTCTCCACGGTGGGGATCACATCCGTGGTCAGGGGGACCACGATCCCCCGGGTGGAGGGGGACATCACCGCCACCGCCCCCTCTCCCACCAGGGCGGTGCCCTCCGCCTCGGCCAACACCTGGAACGGCCCCGCCGGCGCGGTGAGCTCCTGGCCCTCCTCCACCTCATCCCCGTCGGAGACGAGGATCTCCGCGCCCTGGGGGACCTCCGCGAAGTGGGTGCGTCCCCTCTTGTCGTGGACGAAGATGATGGGGGACCCATCGGTGGACTTGATCTCCACCACCCCCGCGGCCGGGGATCTGACGGGGGGCAGGGTGTATTCCTCGGACAGGGGGTCGCCCTTTTTCACGTGGGCTCGGTGCTCCACCGCGGGCTTCGCCCCCGGAGGGAGGAAGTAGAGCTTGTCCTGCCCGCGTGTGTCGAGGACCGCGAGGTACCGGACGCCGTCCTCGGTGAAGATGAAAGCCGTTCCCTCCACCGGGGACTTGAGCTGGGCGAAGGTGCGGAAGTCCACCTCCTCGCCCTCCGCGAGGCGGAAGAGGGCCACCGGGACCTTGACCGTGCGGGGCGCGGAGGTGAGTTCCACCTGTTCCTTCCCCTCCCGGGTGGTCTCCACCGCGGTGACGTAGCCGGAGATCGGGGCGACGTTGGCGTGGGGGGCCTGGGTGGTCTTGCGGGCCTCGAAGAGCTCCTCGGCCCGGGGGAGGCCCTGGGTGATGTCGAGCCCCGCCACGCCGCCCGTGTGGTGCGTCCGCATGGTGAGCTGGGTCCCGGGCTCGCCGATGGACTGGGCCGCGATGATCCCCACCGCGGTCCCGAGCTCCACCAGCCGGTGGAAGGCCATCTCCATCCCGTAACAGAGCTGGCAGACCCCTTCCTGGGTCTTGCACGTCATGGGGGACCGGATGACGATGCGGGGCCGCACCCGGATCACCTTCACCCCCGCCGCGCGCAGGTCCTCGAGGAGCTCGGGGGTCAGGGTCTCGTCGCGCCGCACCAGTACCGCGCCGGTATCGGGATGGCGTATGTCCTCCACCGCCTTCATCCACCCGATCCGCTCCTCGATCCCCTCCTCCTCGAGCGAGACCTCGGCCTCGAGTGTTCCCAGCCTCTCCGCGAGCTCGCGCCCGATGAGGACGTTGCGTTCCACGATCACCTCACCGGTCGCCGGGTGCCGCACGGGCTCCGCGGTGACGCGGCCGTAGATGCGCTCGGCAATGGTCTCCATCACCTCGCCGGGGGAGAAGTAGAGGGGGTCGATCTCGATCCCCTGGCGGGTGCCGCAGTCGTGCTCACGCACGACCACATCGACGCAGGCGTCCACGAGCCGGCGCGTTAGATACCCCGCCTCGGCGGTGCGGAGCGCGGTGTCGGCGTTCCCCTTCCGCCCCCCGTGGGTGGAGATGAAGTACTCGAAGATGGAGAGCCCCTCGCGGAAGTTGGCGATCACGGGCCACTCGATGATGCGCCCCTTGGGGTCGACCATGAGGCCCCGCATGCCCGCGAGCTGTTTCACCTGGTTAACCGAGCCCCGGGCCCCGGAGGCCACCATCCCCCAGACGGGGTTGAAGGGGTTCCGGGAGAGGTTCTGCATGGTCGCCCTCTCCAGGCGATCGGTGGTCTCCTGCCAGATCCGGATCACCGCCTCCCGGCGCTGCTCGGGGGTGGCGAACCCCCGCAGGTAGAGCCTCTCGATCTCCTCGATCCTGCGCTTGGCCTCCTCGATGATCTCCCACTTGTTCGGGGGGACCTCGCAGTCCACCAGGGAGATGGTGAGCCCGGAGAGCGTGGCGTACTTGAACCCGAGCTCCTTCAACCTGTCCAGGAGTTCGGCGGTACGCTCCCACCCGTACCGGAGATAGCTCTCGAGGATGAGCTTCCGCACGTATTTGGAGTTGAATGTGGCCCTGTAGTCCCGGAGCTCTTTGGGGATCACCGAGTTCAGGATCGCCCGGCCGAGGGTCGTCTCCACGAGCTCCCCGTCGATCCTGATCTTCACGGGGACGTGCATGTCGAGGAGGCCGAGCTCGTGGGCCTTGATCGCCTCCTCCAGGCTCCTGAAGGCCTTTCCCTTCCCCTTTCCCTCGGGCTTCTCCACCGATAGGTAGTAGAAGCCGTAGACCTGGTCCTGGGTGGGGACCGCCAGGGGGTTCCCGTGGGCGGGGGAGAGGATGTTCCGCGGGGCCATCATGAGCTCCTTGGCCTCCTGCACGGCCTCCTTGGAGAGCGGGAGGTGGACCGCCATCTGATCGCCGTCGAAGTCGGCGTTGTAGGGTGGGCACACGTGGGGATGGATCTGGATAGCGTCCCCATCCACCAGCACCGGCTCGAAGGCCTGGATGGATACCCGGTGGAGGGTGGGGGCTCGGTTCAGGAGCACGGGGTATTCCTTGATGAGCTCCTCCAGGATGTCCCATACCTCGGGGATCTCCCCCGCGAGGGCACGGTTCTTGAGCTCGTCGTAGTTCGCGAACTGGACGTGGGGGTAACGCTCGGTGAGGTACCGGATGATGAAGGGCTTGAACAGCTCCAGGGCCATCTTCTTGGGGAGGCCACATTGGTGGAGCTTGAGCTTGGGGTTCACCACGATGACCGCCCGGCCGGAGTAGTCCACGCGGCGGCCCAGGAGATGGCGCCGCATCCGACCATGTTTGCCCTGGATGCGCTCGGAGAGGGACTTGAGGGGGCGGTTGTCCCGCCCGCGGATGGGGTTGTCCTTCTTCTCGTTGTGGATGAGGGCGTCCACGGCCTCCTGGAGCATCCGCCGCTCGTTCCGGAGGATGATCTCCGGGGCCCCCATCTCGATGAGCTTCTTCAGGCGGTTATTGCGGTTGATGATCCGGCGGTAGAGGTCGTTCAGGTCGGTGGTGGCGAACTTTCCCCCCTCGAGCTGGATCATGGGACGCAATCCCGGCGGGAGGACCGGGATCACCGTGAGCACCGTGTTTTCGGGGCGGTTTCCCGAGCGGCGGAGCTGCTCCACCACCTCCAGCCGGTGGAGGATCCGGCGGCGCTCCCCCTGGTTGGCGGTGCGATCCAGCGCCTCCCACAGCTCCTCGGAGAGGGCATCGAGGTCGAGGTTGGCCAGCAGCCCCTGGATCCCCTCAGCCCCGGTCTCCGCCACGAACCCCCCGGGGTACGCCCGCTCGTAGGCCCGCTTCTCCAGGGTGGTGATCATCTGGCCCAGTTTCAGGGGGACATCGTCCCGCAGGACCCGGATCACGAGGTAGGTGAGGTAATCCACGGTCTCGCGGATCTCCTCCCCCTTGATCCCGTCGTAGCGGGCCCGGAGCATCTCGAACATGGTCTGGGAGCAGACCTCGCCCGCCGGGCGCTCGAAGAGGAGCTCCCCCTCCTGGACCTCGTCCCCGTCCTCCACGTAGACATCGGCATCGGGGGTCACGGGGAACTCGTGGTCGCCCACTTTCACAACCCGGAAGGATTCGCCGTTTTGGAGCTTGCGCTCCTCGATCTCCACCCGGCCGGACACCGGCGCTCGCGCCTCCGGGGCATCGGTGACGAGGATCGCTTGTTCCACCTCGAAGGAGAAGATGGAGGACAGGATCCGCACCTCGGTCTCGTACAGGGTCTCCCCGGGCTTTATCTTGGGGCTCGCGGATTGTGTCACGATGAAGAGGCGTTCCCGCGAGGTCTCGGGCTCGTAATACGCGATACGCCGGAGGTCGCGGCGTTTCATGCCGAGGAGCCGGGAGAGTGGGCTGGCGACGCCCTTCAGGTACCAGAAATGGACCACGGGGCTCGCGAGCCGGATGTGCCCCATGTTCACCCGGCGCACCTCGGAGGTGGTGACGAGGACCCCGCACTTCTCGCACGTGACCCCCTCGTACTTGCGCCCCTTGTACTTGCCGCAGGCGCACTCGTAGTCGTTCTCCGGGCCGAAGATCTCCTCGGCGTAAAGACCCCCCCTCTCGGGCTTATGGGTCCGGTAGTTGATGGTCTCGGAGTTGGTGACCTCCCCCTTGGACCAGGAGAGGATCTCCTCGGGGGACGCTAGCCCCAGGCGGATTTTCTGGATATCATCACCGGAAATCGGCATGCCCCTCTCACCTCACCCCTTCTCCGTGCGGGCCTTTACCGCGGGCTCAACCCTTCCCCTCGTTGTCGGAGGGTTCCGAAGCGTTCTTGCGCCTGTATTCCGTGGTGTAGAAGCCGCTCCCCTTGTATATCACCCCGAACCGGGGGAGGAGCCTCTCCACCTTGTCGGTTCCACACGCGGGACAATTCACGCCATCCCCATCGCCCCAGTTCACGAGCTCGCGGAATTCCCGGCCACACTGCACGCATCGGAAACGGTAAATGGGCATATTCCCTCCTTGTTCCGTTTCAGCAGGGGATGTCCGTGGATTCAGTTCGCACAATCAATCCAAGTATACCAGCCTGACATCGGAGTTCAACCGGGGAAGGCGCAGGCGTTCCAGCTGTTCCTCTTCGGCGGGATAGACGAACAGGTGATCGAGGTCGGAGGATTCCAGCCGGAAGGAGATCTTCACCTCCTTTCCCGGGGGATATCCCCCCAACGTCGCGAGGATGCCCCCGCAGAGCTCGAGCAGTTCCAGCATCTCCTCGCACGAGAGGCGCTCCAGGAAGCGGACCAGCCCCAGGGGGGAGTCCGGGACCTGGATGTAGAGCCGTGCGTCCTCGGGGAGGAAGAAATGCTGGAGCTCCTTGCGCTCCGCGGGGGAGAGGGCGACCACGAGGAGGAAATCCGGGGTGGCGAAGACGTGGCGGAACTTCAAGAGCTGGAAGGAGTTCAAGGAGATCTTCTTTCCCCGGAGGAGGTGAAGGACCCTGGCGGCGAAGCCGGCGTCGCGGAGCGAACAGCCCGGCGCCGCGTCCCACTCCTCGGTGGGAATGGAGAGATCGGCGGCGATCCGGCGGAGTTCCCCTTCGGCCTCCCCCTGGAGGTCGAGGCGGGGCAGGGGATACGACCCGTTCCCCTCCAACTCCACCGGGGGGAGCAGCGCGGCGGACAGGGGGCGGAGGACCCTGCCCTGCAATCCCACCGCCCGATCCAGGCGCAGGAGGTCCCGCCGCTCCAAGCCGCCTTTCCCGACGATCTCGCCGGTGACGAGGAGGTCGTAACGCTTGCGCTGCAGTACCCGGGCGGCCTTGTGGAACAGGAGGTAGCGGCAGGCACCACAGGGGAACGGCCACCCATCCCGGACCACCTCTCCCCAGGTGAGGTAACCCCGTTTGACGCTGCAGGAGCGGAAACGGAGCCCGGGGAACAGGCGCTGAGCCAGGCCCTTCACGTCGTCGGTGGAACCGCCGAAGAAGGGGGAACGTACATAGAGAAGGTCCACTTCCCAGCCCCGGCTCGCGGCCAGGAGCTTGGCCGCCACTGTACTCGCTAGACTCCCCGAGTACAGCACCAGGGCTCGGGGCAACCGCACCTCCTCAATCGATGACGATCATGCCGTACCGTCCGTCTCCCAGGTGAAAGAGAACCGCCGGGGTATCACCCTCCTCGCGGTTGTAAAAGACCACGAACGACTTCCCCGAGCTCTCGAGCTCCATCACCGCCTCTTCGGGGGTCATGGGCTTCTTGAGCTCGGGTTCCATCCGCACTATCTGGGGCTCCTGTTGGACGGGATCGCCTTCCGGCTCGGGGAGGTCGCGGCGCGGCTCCTCCTTCAGCATTTCCTTGTAGCGGACGAGCTGGCGCTGGAGCTTATCGATGGCCTGGTCGATGGAGGCGTACATATCCCCCGTCTCCGCCACCGCCTTCACGACCTTGCGGTTCACCAGGTGGCCGATGAACTCCGCCCGGTGCCGTTCCTTCTCCACGGAAAGGATCACGTCGAGGCTGATGATCTTGTCGAAGTAACGGTTCAGGTGCTCCGCCTTCTTCCTCACATACTCCCGGAGGGCATCCGAACCCGATACATAACGCTCCTGTATCCTAATTTGCATCCAAATCCACCTCTTTCCACGGATAACTTAGCGTGGGGGGAAAGTGGTGTCAACCCTGTAAGAACTTTGGTGAGATGGTATAAGCGACTGCGTGCCCGGAATCGCCCAGCACGGGCCGACACGCGGATAAGCGGAACGGGATCCAGAGGGCGGAAAATCCGGGATCTAAGGTTCGGGCACCTCCGGCGGGGTGAACGCCGCGAGGGGGAACCGGTCGACCTCCCGGAAGGAGACCTCGTAGGGAAGGTCCAGGATCCCGTCGCCGTCGGCATCCGGGGCCGAGAAACCCGCCCAGTAATTGCCCCGGTGTCCGTCGTCCCAGGCGTTCCCGCCCTCGGATCGGACGGGGATACGGGCGAAGAAGCCGTTGCCGGCGAAGAGATTGTCGTTGGAGCCGAGTTCGAGGAGCACGCCCAGGTCCGCGGCGATGTAGGAGGAGAGGATCCGGGACCCGACGGTGCCGGTGAACCAGATACCGACCGTGCACTTCTCGATGGACAACCCGGAGAGGACGAGCTGGCGGGAGAAGAGGGCCCTCACCGCGTCGCTACAGTCCCTTATGGTCACGCGGCGCACCCAGATATCGCGGCTGAGGGCGATCAGGATCCCGGTGGGGGAACCCTTGAGGACCACGTCCTCGATACGGCCGTTCTTGGCCGTCTCGATCTTGATCGCCGCCACCTCCGCCCCGCAGATCTCCACGTCCCGGATCACGAACGGCCGACTTACCCCGCGGATGTGGATGGCGAAGGGGGCATCGGCCATGTCGATCCGCCAACCGGCGATGATGTAAGGATCGTCCGGGGTGCCGCTTCCCCCCACCACCCCGTTCTCCGGCGTGAAGTCCGCGTCCGAGAGGATCGCGATCGGCCCCCGGCCCTCCCGGGCCAGGATCGGACCGCCGATGAACGCGGCCACGAGCACCGCGAGCAACGCTTTCCGCAGGATCATCGCGGTCAGGAGGTTAGGCCCCGCGGGCGAGGGGGGCGAGGCCTTTTGTCCCCCTTCGGGGTAACGTTCATGACCGCCGGGGGCCCGTTATCTCCGCCACAGCGAGAGGATGAGGCTCAGGATCGCGGAGATGATCAACATGGAGGTGATGGGGATATAGACCACATAGTGCTCCCGCTCGATGCGGATATCCCCCGGGAGCTTCCCGAGGAACGGCAATTTCCCCGCGAGGAGGAGGCCCAGCAGGACGAGGACCACCCCCAATATCACGAGGACCTTTCCCAACGGGGAAAAGACCTCCATACGCTATAATGGTAACACAACCGGAGCGAAGGAGGGCGGGATGAACGAGGTACTGCGTGCCATTCGTGAACGGCGTTCGATCCGGATGTTCAAGCCCGATCCCGTCGAGCCAGAGAAGGTCGAAGCCATCCTGGAGGCCGGTCGCTGGGCCCCTTCGGGGAGGAACACCCAGCCCTGGCGGTTCGTGGTGGTGGAGTCCAAGGAGAAGCGGGAGGAGCTGGGCCGTCTCGTGACCCAGATGGACATGGTCCGCACCGCTCCGGTCACGATCGCCGTGCTCCTCGACACCACCGCGGGCTACGACCGGGTGAAGGACCTGCAGGCGATCGGGGCCTGTGCCCAGAACATGCTCCTCGCCGCCCATTCCCTGGGGCTGGGGGCCTGCTGGATAGGGCGGGTCAAGGACGATCAGGTGGAGAAGGTGCTCGGGGCCAAGGAGCACGAGGAGCTCATGATGTTGATCCCGATCGGTTACCCCGCGGAACGCCCGCCCGAGCGCGATAGGCTCCCGTTGGATTCCCTGGTGCGCCGTATTTGAACCCTGCTCATCACGTCGTGGGGCCCGCGTCAGCGGGCCCCTGTTTCTTTCCCCGGCGCTATTCGGGAGGTCTGTGGGGAAGATTACGGACAAATTTCCTTTTGTATCCGGGGCGTGTCCGGTGTAAAGTGATTGCGAATAGGTGATGTTCGGTGAACCGGATTGACGCCCATCCTAAAACGTACCCCGCTTCTTTTCGCCCATCATATTTGCGCTCCCATCGCAGGAACTCGTCTGTCGGTCGGAAGAATGGGGGGAGGTGGTAGTACCGCCCAGTGAGTTTTGGTTATCCCGACATCACTAAAGATTAGCGAGGTGAACGAGCGACATGAATTGGAGAAGGAGTTTGGTCTTGCTTTTGGCCCTTGTCCTGGGGCTCTCTCTCTTTGTGGGGGCCCTCGCCAAGGACAAAGAACCCGTGGTGAAGGTACGGGCCCGGATTGGGGGCACGCTGATGCTCTCCATCGAGAGCGGCGAGGAGATCAGCTTCGAGGTCGATCCCCTGAATCACCCCGAGGACACGGCCCAGACGGAGCTCCTCGTGATCACTAACCTGCCCGCTTACAGCATAACGGCCCTCTTCAGCGAGTTCGTGATCGAAGACTTCAACTACGACCTCATCGCTAACGGCAAGTTCTTCGTCCGCGCCAAGGCCCCGGGAACCGGCGAGGGCATCGCCGATTGGACGGTTCCCAAACAGGGGGAGATGGTGCTGGTGAAGTTCGAGGACGGGTTTACTCCCGGGGAGGTGGCCGTCATCGAGTACAAGCTGAGCGTCGACTTCAGCGTGCCCCCGGGCGAGGGCAAGATGAAGATCGTCTTCACCGCGGTCCCTGAAATTTAATGGGAAGGTGATCGAGCGTGATGCGGAAGTTCCTCTTCGGTCTGCTGTGCGCGGCGTTGTTCGGTGGCTCCCTGTACGGTGGGGTCTCGGTTTCCCCCGTGATAACGGAGATGGTCCTCCCCCCGGGCTCCTCCTATGAGGGGAAGCTCGCGGTGACGAACACGGACGATATCCCGGTGATCATCGAGGCGTATGTCCGCGGGTTCACCGCCCCCCGGGGCACACCGCTCATCCTCGATCCGGCGCGCGACGATTACCCTTACAGCGGGCGCGACCTGTTGCAGGTGGAACCAGACCACCTCGAGGTGGGGCCGAATGAGGTGGTCTACTTCGACTACAAGGTCCGGATGCCGGAGGAGCTGGAACCGTACGGGGGGCGCTACGTGGCCGTGGTGTTCAAGATTAGGCCGGCGGTCTCGGAGGCCCAGGTGGTCACCGCCGCCCAGGTGGCCTCCCTGTTCCTGTTGAGCCCGGGCGGGGATGTGGCCCCGCACTTCGCCCTCAAGAGCGCGGAGGTGATGCAGGATCCCGCCGACCCCAGGAGGGTGATCCTCAAGGCGGTGATCGCCAACGACGGCAATCTCCACATCAACGCGGACCAGGTCTGTGCCATGATCCATGTACTGGATGAGGAGGGCTACATTATCGATAGGATCCCCCTCCGAACCCACACCATGCTCCCCGGGACGGAGTACACCCATGTCGAGTACTGGCTCGTCCCCGATGACCTCCCCAGCGGGACGTACCAGTTCCACCTCAGCGTGGCCCTGTTCGCCCCGGTGGGGAAGCAACCCCAACATTTCTTCTACATCGTCCCCCTGGAGCTCAAGTTCTGAGCGGCGGATAACGCCGGGGGCATCGAGTCGCGAGAGGGCGGGATTTCCCGCCCTCTTTGATTTAGTCCGGGATACCACGTTGTCCGCGGGTTCCATCATTGCAGCTGTATAACGTCGCGGATAACATTCGGGGAATTCTTCCAAAGGGGTTCGCAGTCGGCAAAAGGAGCGGGCCCGAAAAGGGGAAACCAAACACGAGGGGTGATCGGTGATGGCAGAGCGGATTAGGATGGAGGACGCGCTCGATCTGAGCGACGTCCGTGTGTTCGCCCGTGGCGACACGGTCAAGGGGGTGGTCGTCGGGGAGACGGACACCGAGTACTTGGTGGACATCGGCTACAAGTCCGAGGCGATCCTCCGGAAGTCGGAGCTCGCCCCCTTCCGGGAGAAGGCGGCGGAGGGGGAGGAGCTCGAGGTCCTTGTCACCTACATCGACGAGGAGAACGGGACGGTCTTCGTTTCCGAGAAACAGGCGTTCCTCAACCGGCGGTTCGCCGAGCTGGAACAGGCGTACCGCAACCGCGTCCCGGTGAAGGGGAAGATATACGAAGAGGTAAAGGGCGCGGGTTACAACGTGAACCTCGACGGGATCAAGGCCTTCCTCCCCGGCTCCCATCTCGGCCCGGGCATCTCCGGCAAGTTCGAGCGCCTCAAGGGCAAAGAGCTCAACTTCCTCATCATCGAGTTCTCCCGCAGAAACCGGAACATCGTCGTCTCGCGCAAGGAGTACCTCCGCTACATGGAGGAGAAGAAGAAGGACGAGCTCTTCGCCTCGCTCGAGCCGGGGAAGGTCATCGAGGGGAAGATCAAGTCCATCGTGGACTTCGGCATATTCGTGGACGTGGGCGGGGTGGACGGCCTCGTCCACCGTACGGAGATCTGCTGGAAGGACATCCCCGTTCCCCCTCCCGGCAAATTCCGCGTGGGCCAGCGCATCAAGGTGATGGTCCTCGAGGCGGACCGGGAGGAGGAGCGGATCTCCCTTTCCATAAAACGCTTGCGGGAGGATCCCTGGGTGGGTATCGCGGAGCGCTATCCCGTGGGGTCTCGGGTCAAGGGCAAGGTGGTCTCCGTCACGGACTTCGGCGCGTTCGTGGAGCTGGAGGAGGATGTGGAGGGATTGGTCCACGTCTCCGAGCTCACCTGGGGCCGGCCCAAACACCCCAAGGAGGTGGTCCAGGAGGGTGACGAGGTGGAGGTGGTGGTCCTCGGGGTGGACGAGGAACGCCGCCGGATATCCCTCTCCCTCCGGCGCGCCCTGCCGGACCCGTGGGAAGACGTGGAGCACCGTTATCCCAACGGGGCCCTGGTGGAGGGCGTGGTGACCAAGATAACCGACTTCGGGGCGTTCGTGGAGCTCGAGGAGGGGATCGAGGGCCTGGTACATGTGTCCGAGCTCTCCTGGGAGCGGGTAAACCACCCCTCCGAGGTCCTCAAGGAGGGGGACCGGGTGAAGGCGATCGTGCTCAAGGCGAACGCCAAGGAACGCAAGATCTCCCTCTCCCTCAAGGCCCTCTCCAAGGACCCCTGGGAGGAGTTCCTCGAGCGTTACGCCGTGGGCGATATCGTCCAGGGGACCGTGTCCCAGCTCAAGGACTTCGGGGCGTTCGTGAGGATCACCCCCACCGTGGAGGGCCTGATCCACGTCTCCGAGATCGCCGAGGAGCGTATCACCCACCCCTCCGAGGTCCTGAAGGTGGGCCAGGAGGTGACCGCGAAGATCATCGGGATCAACGAGGCCAAGCGCCAGGTCCGCCTCTCCATCAAGAAGCTCCAGGAGGAGGCCACGAAGGAGGAGCGAGAGGCCTATATCGCCCAGCCGGGCCGCGAGACGATCAAGCTCGCCGAGCGGCTCCGGGGCCTGGCCGGGGAATGAGGGCCACCGCGACGGCGATCCCCCTCGTGTGAGATAGGCTCAGGGGATAGGGGCGCCCCCGGAAGAGGATCCGGGGGCGCCCGTTTTCGTCGTTGGTGACCTCGATCTCCTTCAGCGGCACCGGGCGCCCCAGCGCCTTGAGAAAGGCCTCCTTGGCGGCGAATCGGGCCGCGAGACGCTCCTCCCGCAGGGGGGGCCGTGCCGAGAGGGCATAGGCGATCTCCCCCTCGGTGAAGATCCGGCGCAGGAACCTGTCCCCCCGCCGCACGAGGATCTCGCGGATCCGGTCGACCTCCACGATGTCCACGCCTACGTCGACCATCGCACGAGCCTCCGGCGTTCCGCCCGGATGATGCAGAGGATCTCCTCCACCGCCTCCTCGAGCACATCGTTCACCACGAGGTAGTGGAAATGGGGGATCTCCCGGACCTCCTCACGGGCGATCCTCAGCCGCTCGGCCAGGGCCTCGGGCGACTCCGTCCCCCGGGCCCTCATCCGACGCACCAGCTCCTCGAAGCTCGGGGGGACGAGGAAGATGAGCACCACCGGATGCGGGATCCCCGCCCGGGCGATGGCCAGCGCCCCCCGCACCTCCACGTTCAAAACGAGGTCCCTCCCCCCGGAGAGCTTCCGCTCCACCTCCTCCCGGGGGGTCCCGTAGAGGTGGCCCTGGTACTCGGTCCACTCGAGGAGTTTGCCCTCCTCCCGGAGCCGGAGGAATTCCTCCCGGGAGACGAAGTAGTAATCGCGGCCGTGGACCTCATCGGGACGTTTGGGACGGGTGGTGGCGGAGACGGAGAAGGAGAGCCGCGGATCGCGCTGTAGGAGCGCGCTGATCACCGAGGATTTGCCCGCCCCCGACGGGCCGGTGATCACGAACGCGATCCCCCTCTCCCCCTGCACTCCCCAGCCGGGCGGAAGGAATTCCCTCATTCCACGTTCCTCGCCTGTTCCCTGATCCTCTCGGCGCACAGCCTGAGCTCCAATGCCACCTCCCCCAGGGCGACGCCCCGGGACTTGGCGGCCAGGGTGTTCGCCTCCCGGCCGATCTCCTGGGCCAGGAATTCCAGCTCCCGTCCCACCGGCCCCTCCGCCCGGAGGAGATCCTCCAGGCGGGCGAGATGGGACTTCAACCGATCGAGTTCCTCTTGTACATCGGTGCGCTCCGCCCAAAGCCCCACCTCCAGGGCGATCCTGGCCTCGTCCAACACGCCGATCTCCCCCAACCGCTCCCGCAGCCGCGCGGCGAAGGCCTCCCTGGCCCGGGGGATCTCCGCCTCCGCCCGGGAGAGGAGTGCCTCCAGGGCCCCTGCTTCCCGACGCAGGGCGTCGGCCAGGGCCTTTCCTTCCCGGGTCCGGAACGCCTCCAGCTCGTCCAGCGCCGCCCCCAGGGCCCGCTCCAACACGGGCCGGATCATCTCCTCCTCGGGGCCCTCCTCCTGGACCACCCCCAGGGAGAGGAGGGCCTCGAGGGAGGGGGGCTCATCGATCCCGAGGGCCGCGGAAAGGGCACGGAGCTCCTGCCAGAGGCGCACGGCCGCCTCCCGATTTATCGCCTTCGGGCGTCGGAAGCCCCCGAAGTCCAGGGTCACGTTCACGTCGAAACTACCACGGGAGAACCGCGCCTTGATGGCCTCCTCGCACCGCAGCGCCAGCCCCGGCATATCGGGGAGCCCCCGGACCCGGACCTCCAGGAACCGGTGGTTGAGGCTCCGTACGTCCACCTGTACGGAAAAGTCCTCCCCCTCGGCCCGTCCCCTGCCGAAGCCGGTCATGCTCCTCATCCCCGCCCCCGGAAGATGACCGCCGCGTACCCCACCACCTCGGCGGTGTACCCCGAGACCTCCCCCGAGGTCCGGTAGGAGACGAGCTCGGCCTCCGTTAGCCCAAGGGCCCGGGCGCACGCCATCACGATCCCCACGGCCCCCACCCCGCAGATGCTGATCCCCCGCGCCTCCACCTCCCGGAGGAACCCCGCGAGGTCCAGGGCGAGGATCCGTTCCAGGGCCGCCTTGTCCTTTTCCACGGCGACATGGTGGGGCTCATAGTGGGTGAAATCGCTCGAGGCGATGATCCAGATCCCCCGCCCCCCGACGATCTCCGCGAGCCCGGCCCCGAATTCTTCGATGATCCCCGGGTCGTGAGCGAGCACCACCACGGGGACGAAGGGCACGCCCCCGAAGAGGTACTGGAGGAAGGGGAGCTGCACCTCCACCGAGTGCTCCCGCAGGAACGCCCGCCGGTCACGGACGGCCCCGGGGAGCTTCTCCACCTCCCGCAGGAGCCCCTCCGCCACCGGGACCTCCCCCAGGGGGGTAACCCACGGCTCGGGGTCCCCTACGGTGACCGGGCCCCCGTAGCCGGTGTGGTTGGTGCCGAGGATAACCGCGGCTTCGGGCCTCCCGTACCGCGCGGCGGCGCGGCACCCCGCCGCGGCCACCCCTCCGGAGTAGATGTAGCCCGCGTGGGGGAGGATCAGCCCCAGCGGCCCCCGCAACTCAGCCCTTCCCGGGACGAGCTCTTCCGGGGGCGCCCCGGAGAGATCCCGTAACTCCCCCTCCAGGGACTCCCTGTCCCCGGGGTAGAAGGTTCCCGCCACCGCGGGGAAACGCACCGTCTCCCCCTTCAGGTGAGCTTGGGCGGGAGCACGATCTTCCCGTAGTTCTTCTCGTACTTCTCGATGTTCTCCCCGATGGCCTGGTGGAGCCTCTTCATGTGGCCCGGGGAGAGGATCACCCGGGATACGAGCAGCGCCTGTCCCCCCTTGGGTGTCTGGGTGCGGGGGTCGAGGAAGAGGAAATCGATCACGAACTCCTCCTTTTGGTGGGAGACCACGGCCAGATTGGCGTAGACCCCTTTTCGGAGCGCCGGCTCGGCGATGACCTGCATCTCGCGTTGCATCGACAACCACCCCCTTCTCCGAAATCATGGTAACGGGAGCGCCCTGGAACTCAATTGCCCGGGGACCGCGCCCCCTGGAAATCCGTGAATCGAAGGTGAACCCGCCCTTGCATGCGTGTGATTGACCGGGTGTTTACTCCGCGCTAGAATCGGACGACGTCGTGCAGCACGTCCCAAGCAAAAGGAGGGCAGATATGGAAATCCTCAAAGTCGCATCCACCTCCAATCCCAATGCGGTTGCCGGTGCGATCGCCGGTGCATTGGAGAACGACGGGATCGTCGAGGCCCACGCCATCGGGGCGGGCGCGGTGAACCAGGCCGTCAAGGCGATCGCCATCGCGCGCCGCCTCATCGAGCGCGAGGGTGAGACGGAGATCAAGGTCATCCCCGGTTTCATCGACGTCGAGATCGGCGGAGAGCTCAAAACCGGGATGCGCTTTATCATAGAGAAATAGGGAGGATGCGCCTTGAGGCCCTGGCCAGGGCCGTTATCGCCGATGCCCTGACGAAGCTCTCCCTTCCCTCCCCGTCCGAAGGGATCCCCGTGAAACGGCCGGAAAAGGCCGAATATGGGGATATCTCGTCGCGGATCGCCTTCCTCTTGGCCAAGGAACTCCGCCGCCCCCCTCAGGGAATCGCCCAGGATCTCGTCACGGCCGTCTCTCATCCCGATATCGCTTCCGCCGAGGCGGTAGGGGGGTTCCTCAACATCAGGCTGCGGCCCGTGGCCCTGTGGAGGTTCCTCCGGGAGATCCTCGCGGAGGGCGAGGGCTACGGGGGGTGGGACCTGGGGGGTGGAAGGTCCCTCCAGGTGGAGTTCGTCTCCTCCAACCCCACCGGCCCCCTCACCGTGGGTCACGGCCGCCAGGCCGCCCTGGGGGATGCCCTCGCCAACCTCTTCTCCGCCCTGGGTTGGGAGGTAACCCGCGAGTACTACCTGAACGACGAGGGCCGCCAGATAGAGCTCCTGGCGAAGTCCCTCTGGGCCCGGTACCGGCAGGCCCTGGGGGAGGACGTCCCCGTCCCCGAGGACGGCTACCACGGCGACTACCTCGTACCCCTAGGGGAGGAGCTCGCCCGGGAATGGGGAAACAAATACCCGGGGTGGACCCCCGAGGCGGCGGAGGCCTTCCGCCGGGTGGCCGTGGAGCGGATGATGGGGATGATCCACGAGGACCTCGCCGCCATCGGGGTCTCCTTCGATGTCTGGACCAAGGAGGGTGATCTGCATCGGCGGGGCCTGGTGCGGGAGGTGTTCGAGGCTCTCCGCGAGAAGGGGGTCGTCTACGAGAAGGACGGCGCTTTCTGGATGAGGTCCACCTCCTACGGTCTACCCCGGGATCCCGTCCTCATCCGCTCCGACGGCACCCCCACCTACCTCATGGTGGACATCGCCTACCACGTGGACAAGTACCGCCGGGGGTTCGCCCGGGTGATCGACGTCCAGGGGGCGGACCACGTGGAGGAACAGCAGCAGGTGAAATTGGCCCTCAAGATCCTAGGGTACCCCGAAGGGTTCCTCGACTACTGCGTGCACCAGTTCGTGACCCTGAAGGGACGTGAGGGGGTCGAGCGCATGTCCACCCGGAAGGGGAAGTTCCTGCGGTTGAAGGACCTGGTGGACGAGCTCGGCCGGGACGTGGTGCGGTACTTCATGGTGCGGCGGAAGCCCGAGGCACATCTGGTGTTCGACATGGAGCTGGCGAAGAAGACATCCATGGAGAACCCGGTCTACTACGTCCAGTACGCCCACACCCGCATCGCCTCCATCTTCCGCGAGGCGGAGAAGCGGGGCGAATCCCTCACGGATCACGGGATCAGGGAGGTCGATCTTTCGCCCCTGGATGATCCCGAGGAGATCGCGCTCATAAAGGAGCTGGACCGCTTCCCCGATGTGGTGCGCAAGGCCGCCGAGGGTTACGGGCCACATCTCCTCTGCGAATACCTGGAGGGGCTGGCGGGGATCTTCCATCCCTACTACAACCGGGTGCGGATCCTGGGGCAGGGGAAGGCGACCCCGGCCCGGCTCGCCCTGCTCACCGCGGTGAAGACGGTCCTCGCGAAGGGCCTTTCGCTCCTCGGGGTCTCGGCCCCGGAGGTGATGTGATGGGCCTCTTCGAGCGGCTCCGCACCGGCCTGAAGAAGACCCGCGAGGCCTTCCTCGCTCCCCTGGAGGAATCCCTCAGGACAAAGAGGAGGCTCGATCGCGAGCTCCTCGACGAGCTGGAGGAGCTCCTCATCCTGGCGGATGTGGGCCCGGAGCTGGCCGAGGAGATCGTGGGGACGTTGGCGGAAAAACACGGGGATTCCTTATCCCCCGATGGGCTCGGAGCAGCCCTGGAGGAGGAGATCGCCGCGATCCTCGCGGGGGCGGAGAGGAGGTTCGCCCCGCCACCCGAGGTGCCCTGTGTGTTCCTCATCGTGGGGGTGAACGGCTCGGGGAAGACCACCACCGCCGCGAAGCTCGCCCACAAGTTCAAGGGCCAGGGGAAGAGCGTGCTCCTGGCCGCTGCGGACACCTTCCGCGCCGCGGCCATCGAGCAGTTGGTGGAGCTCGGGGGGCGGGTGGGCGTAGAGGTGCTCGCCCACCGCCCTGGGGCCGATCCGGGGGCGGTGGTCCACGATGCCCTGGAGCACGCGACCAAGAAAGGCTACGATTTCCTTTTGGTTGACACGGCCGGGAGGCTCCAGACCAAGGTACCGCTGATGGAGGAGCTGCGGAAGGTCCGGCGGGTGGTGGAGAAGCTCACCGGCCGGCCCCCGGACGAGCGGTTGCTCGTGATCGATGCCACCGTGGGGCAGAACGCGCTCTCCCAAGCCCGGCTCTTCCACGAGGCGGTGGGCCTCACCGGCCTGGTGATCACGAAACTGGACGGGACCGCCAAGGGGGGAGCGGTGCTCCCCATCTGGCGGGAGCTCGCGGTCCCCATCCTCTGGGTCGGTGTGGGCGAGGGGATGGAGGACCTGTTGGAGTTCCGGGCGCGCGATTTCGCCCGGGCCCTGGTAAGGAGGTAGTGGATGGCGAAGTACGTCTACCGCTTCGGCGGCGGCACCGCGGAGGGCTCGGCGGCGATGAAGGATCTCCTGGGGGGTAAGGGGGCGAACCTGGCGGAGATGGCACGGATCGGGATCCCCGTGCCCCCCGGGTTCACCATCACCACCGAGGTCTGCCGTTACTACTACGCCAACGGGGAAACGTACCCCGACGGCCTCGAGGAGGAGGTGAGGGCCGGGATCGCCTTCCTGGAGGAGCAAACCGGCCGTCGGTTCGGGGATCCGGACAACCCCCTCCTCGTCTCCGTGCGCTCGGGGGCCCCGGTGTCCATGCCGGGGATGATGGACACCATCCTCAACCTGGGCATGAACGACCGCTCGGTGGAGGGGATCGCGAAAAGGATCGCTCCCCGCTTCGCCTACGACTCCTACCGCCGCCTCATCGCCATGTACGGGAACGTGGTCCTGGGGTTCAAGGACGAGCGGGGCGATCCCTTCGACCGCCTGATGCAGGAGTTCAAGAAGGAGAGAGGCGCGAAGACCGACCTCGATCTCACCGCCGACGATCTGGTGGAGCTGGTGGAGCGCTTCAAGGCCTACTACCGGGAGCGGGGGAAGGAATTCCCCCAGGATCCCTGGGAGCAGCTCTGGGGGGCCATCGGGGCGGTGTTCCGCTCGTGGAACAACGAGCGGGCCATCGTCTACCGCAGGCTGAACCGCATCCCCGACGACATGGGGACCGCCGTCAACGTCCAGGCCATGGTGTTCGGGAACCTCAATGAGCGCTCGGGGACCGGTGTCGCCTTCACCCGGGACCCCGCTACCGGCGAGAACAGGCTCTACGGCGAGTACCTCCTCGCCGCCCAGGGCGAGGACGTGGTAGCGGGGATCCGCACCCCCAAACCCATCGAGGAGCTCGAGCGAGAGATGCCCGAGGTCTACAGGCAGCTCCTCGAGGTGCGGGAGAAGCTCGAGCGCCACTACCGTGACATGCAGGACCTCGAGTTCACCATCGAGGACGGGAAGCTCTATTTGCTCCAGACCCGCACCGGAAAGCGCACCGGGTTCGCCGCGGTGCGGATCGCGGTGGAGATGGTGAAGGAGGGCCTGATCACCCAGGACGAGGCGATCCTCAGGATCGACCCCGCCGAGCAGGTGTACCAGCTCCTCCAGCCCATCTTCGACCCCGAGGAGAAGAGGAAGGCGAAGGTGATCGCCAAGGGGCTCGCCGCCGGTCCGGGGGCGGCCACCGGGCGCATCGCCTTCTTCCCCGACGACGCCGTGCACATGGCCAAGGAGGGCCCGGTGATCCTGGTGCGGGAGGAGACCTCCCCCGAGGACGTGGAGGGGATGTTCGCCTCCGCGGGGATCCTCACCGCCCGGGGCGGCCTCACCTCCCACGCCGCGGTGGTGGCCCGCCAGGTGGGGAAGGTAGCGGTGGTGGGGTGTGAGGAGCTGGAGATCGATTACGACCGCCGCACCGTCACCGCCCGCGGGGTCACCCTGAAGGAGGGCGACTGGATCTCCATCGATGGGTTCACCGGCGAGGTCCTGGAGGGCCAGGTGCGCACCATGCCCTCCGAGGTGATCCAGGTCCTCATCGAGAAGACCAAGTCCCCCGAGGAAGCCCCCATCTACAGGCTCTTCGCCGAGCTCATGTCCTGGGCCGACGAGCGCCGGAGGCTCGGGGTCCGGGCCAACGCCGACAAACCCGATCAGGCCCAGGTGGCCCTGGCCCTGGGGGCGGAGGGGATCGGCCTCTGCCGCACCGAGCACATGTTCTTCGCCGAGGACCGCCTTCCCCATATGCAGAAGGCCCTGATCGCCAAGGACCCCGCGGAGCGCACCGAGGCCCTGAAGGCACTCTCCGAGATGCAGGTCGCGGACTTCGAGGGGCTGCTCGAGGTGATGGACGGGAAGCCAGTGATCATCCGGCTGCTCGATCCGCCGCTCCACGAGTTCCTCCCCAAGCCCGATGAGGAGGAGAAGATCCGGGAGATCGCCCGGGAGTTCGGGATAAGCCCCGAGGAGCTCAAGAACAGGATTGAGTCCCTGCGGGAGATGAACCCCATGCTGGGCCACCGCGGGGTGAGGCTAGGGATAACCCACCCCGACATCTACCAGATGCAGGTCGAGGCCATCTTCCGCGCCGCCTGCCGCCTGGCGAAGCGGGGCAGGGAGCCCTACCCCAAGGTGATGATCCCCCTGGTGGCCCACGTGAACGAGATGCGGGCCATGCGGGAGATGGTGGACCGGGTGGCCAAGCGGGTCATGGAGGAGGAGGGGGTCGAGGTCAAGTACCAGGTGGGCACGATGATCGAGATCCCCAGGGCGGCCCTCACCGCCGACGAGGTGGCCCGGGAGGCCCAGTTCTTCTCCTTCGGCACCAACGACCTCACCCAGATGACCTTCGGCTTCTCCCGGGACGACGTGGCCAAGTTCATCGGGGAGTACCTGGAGAAGAAGATTCTCCCCGATGATCCCTTCGCCACGCTGGACACCCGGGGAGTGGGGGAGCTAGTGCGGATCGCCACAGAGCGGGGGAAGTCCACCCGCTCCGATCTCGAGGTGGGGATCTGCGGCGAGCACGGGGGCGAGTCCCGCTCGGTCCATTTCTGCCATGAGGTGGGCCTGGACTACGTCTCCTGCAGCCCCTTCCGGCTCCCGGTGGCGCGCCTCGCCGCCGCCCAGGCGGCCCTCAAGGGAAGCTAGGGAAGCGGTTCTTAGGGAGGATGCGACGGGGGCGCGTGCGCGCCCCCGTTTTTGTATGGATCCAGCTCCGGCCCTGCTCACAACGTAGTCGGGCGATGGTAGTGTAACTAATTCTGTGTCACTGTCTGTGGTGGGGTACCTTGAGGGGAAGGAGGTACCCCATGTTTGACAGGGGCGAACTTGAGACGCTTCTGCGGGAGGCGGTGAGGGAAGTGGTGGCCGAAGAGCTCCAAGCCCTTCTTTTCCTGGAGCGGGAAGCGTTCATTCAGGAAAACGGGGGACGCAAGAACGGCACCTACCCCCGCAGACTGGAGACGCCCTTCGGCCAGGTACAGCTCCGCGTCCCCCGCGATCGGCAAGGTCGGTTCAAGCCCTCTCTCTTCGCCCCTTATGCCAGAAGGACCGTGGACCTCGCCGACCTGGTATTGGTACTTTATGCCGTGGGGGTCTCGTCACGCAAGGTGGGGGAGGTGATGGGGCATCTTCTGGGACATCGCTACTCCCACAGCACCGTGAGCCGGATCACGGACCTGGTGTTGGAGAGGGTGGAGGCCTTCCGCACACGATCCCTGAGGAAGCGGTATGCCATTGTGTACCTGGATTGTCTGTTTGTGAAGGTCCTGCGGGAAGGGGGCATTCGAAAAGAGGCGGTGTATGTGGTGTTGGGGATCGATCCCGAGGGGCGCAGGGAGGTGTTGGGGTTCTACCTTTTCCCCAACGAGTCAGCGGCGGTGTGGCAGGAGATCCTTCGGGATCTGTGGAAGCGAGGGATGCGGGAAGTACTGGTGTTCGTGAGCGATGGCCTTCCCGGGATGGAGGAGGCCATCCGGAGGGTTTATCCCAACGCCGAGTGGCAACAATGCCTTCTCCACAAGATGAGGAACACCTTGGCCAAGGTGAGGAGGGAGGATCGCGGAGCGGTGGCATGGGGGCTGCGGCAGATCTATCTCGCGGATTCACAAAAAGAGGCCGAGGGCGCCTGGCGCAGGTTCCGTGCCCGGTGGGAAAGGAAGTACCCCGAGGCGGTGAGAGCATGGGAAGAGGAGCTGGACTCCCTTTTCGTCTTCTTCCGCTACCCGAAGGCCCTGTGGACATACCTGCGGAGCACAAACCTTCTTGAGCGGTTCATCCGGGAGCTACGCAGGGGCACGAAGGTGCGGGACTACAAGTTCCCAAAGCCCGATGCGATCTACAAGCTCTTATATCTCGAATGTGAGCGCCAAGGGATCAAATGGGAACGAAGGCTCAAGGGGTTCGCCGAAGCCCAAGAGGAGCTCAACCGGTTGTTCGAAGAAAGGTACCCCACGCCACAAAATGTGACACAGAATTCTTGACACTACCAGACATTCTCCGGGAGCTTTGGGAGCGTGGGGTTAGGAAGGTGAAGGTATTCATCAGCGACGATCTCCCTGGGATCGAGGAGGCGATCCGGGAGGTGTTCCCCAACGCCAAATGGCAGCTTTGTGTGGTGCATGCGGTGAGGGATGCCTTGGCGAAGGCGAGGAAGTCCGACCGGGAAAAGATGGCCCAGGATCTGAAACGGATCTACCGGGCGGACACACTCAAGGA
>JAJRVI010000115.1 GCA_024277405.1 Fidelibacterota bacterium | reverse complement strand
GGCCTACGGCCCCGGGGATTCGCGCCTGGACCACACCCCGCACGAGCACATCGAGATCGCGGAGTTCCTCCGGGGCATTCGCGTCCTCACCCGGGTCCTCGAGCTCGCCGCGGCCCCGCCTCAGTAGTCGAACTCGTGGTCCCCGACGCGGATCCTGCGGCGGGGGACCTCGCCGGGCCAGGGACGGCGGAGCTCGATCAGGTTCAGCACGGTATAGCCGCGCCCCGCGAGGAAGGCGATGATGGCGTCGTTGTCCGGATGGATCCAGTTGTAGACCGTATCGCCCCCTAGCTCCCGGCAGAGCTCCTCCGCCTTCCCGTAGAGGGCCGAGCCTATCCCGCGGCGGCGGTATTCCGGCCGGACGTACAGCGACTCCGCCCACACCACATCGTCCTCGACCCGGCAGACGAGGTATCCCACGAGCTCCCCCTCGCATTCGGCCACATAGATGGGGTAGCCCTTCCCCAGGTACTCGGCGAGCTCCTCCCGGGCGGAATCGAGGTTCGGCCCCCGTTCCTCGCCCCGGAGCCGCGCGAGCTCGACGCGAAAGGCGGCGATCAGCGGGACGAGCGCCTCCGCGTCCTCGGGCCGCGCATCCCTTATCCTCACGTCCATCGGGGTTCCCTAGTTTATACTTCGCCCGGGGCATGCTGCGCGTAGACGGGGCGGCGAAATCCGGTAGCGGGACCATCGTCCGCACCGCGGTGGCCCTGGCGGCCCTCCTGGGGGAGGAGCTGCATCTTACGAACATCCGCGCCAAGCGGGACAAGCCCGGGCTCCGCCCCCAGCACCTGCGGGCGGTGCGCGCGGTGGCCGAGCTCTGCGGCGGGGAGCTGGACGGGGCCGCGGTGGGGAGCAGGGAGCTACATTTCAAGCCCGGCGGGAGACTCTCCGGCGGCGGATACGTCTGGGATATCGGCACCGCGGGCTCCACCACCATGCTCGCCCTCACCGTCCTCCCGGTGGCGGCCTTCGCTAACAAACCCTCCCTCTTCCGCATCCGCGGCGGCCTCTTCCAGGATTTCGCCCCCTCGGCGTTCCACACCCAGCACGTGCTCCTTCCCGCCCTGGCGGAGATGGGCCTCGAGGCGGAGTTAGAGGTGGTGCGCCCGGGGTACGTCCCCAAGGGAGGGGGAATCCTCGAGCTGAAAGTGAAGCCCCTGCGGGGGAAGCTCCGCCCGTTCGTGCGGGAGGAGCTCCACGGGGAACCACGCTTCTGGGGGATCGCCCTTTCCTCGCACCTCAGGGAGCGGAAGGTCCCGGAGCGGATGGCCAAGCGGTGCCAGGCCGTGCTCCGGCGGCGGGGGATCGAGGCATCTTTTTCGATCCTGCACGACGAGACCGCACCCCAGCCCGGGGCAGCGTTGGCCCTGTTCTGTGAGGATGCCGAGGGGGCACGGTTGGGGGCGGACCGGGCCGGCGCCCCCCGGCGCTCCGCCGAGGAGATCGGGGAGACCGTGGCCCGGATGCTCCTCGAGGACCTGGATTCCGGGGCCACCGTGGACCGGCACCTGGCGGACCAGCTCATCCTCTATGCCGCCTTGGCGGAGGGGGAGAGCCGCTACCTCATCCCCGAGGTCACCGACCACGTGGAGTCCAACCTCTGGCTCGCGGAGGAAATCCTCGGGGCGGGGTGGGAGATCCGGGGGAAGCTTCTGGTGATCCGGGGCATCGGCTATGGGAGGGGTTAGGGTAAAGATCCGGGGGATCTACGCCACCGCCCTCACCGGGCTTCTCCTGGAGCGGGGGTTCGATATCGTCTCGCCCAGCGATCTCATCCAAGCCCGCTTCGACCTCCCTGCCAACGATCAGCCCGAAGAGGTGCTGGTAGTGGACCGCCGCGACAAGCAGGGGGTCCTCATCGAGGGGGTGAAGGGCGCGGTGGAGGAAACGGTGGCCGCGTTGCGCGAGGCCCTCCCCTACGCCGTCTTCGTCCCCCTGGAGGTCAAGCGACCCAAGGCCGCGGGGAACCCCTTCGCGGCGCTCCTCGGGGCGAAGGCCCGGTACCTCTCCGAGTTCCCGAGGCCGGTGAAGGAACTCCTCGATCGGATCCGCGCGAAGTACGTGCCCACGCTGCCGGGGCACCATTATCTCAAGGCCATCGACTCCGCCCGGGTGGACGAGGCCGAGGAAACGGCGGATCCCGCGGAGTTCCCGGAGGCGGCGGCGAAGCTCGTGGAGGCGTTGGTGCACCGGTATTACTCCCCGGGGAGGGAGGTGGAGGTCCGCCACGCCAAGGCCGGGGGCGGGTTCACCTGGAAGGGGGTGGTCTCCCGGTTCGTCCCCGGGGAGGTGCTGGTGCTCAAGCGGAGGTTCCGGCCCGGGGGCACTTACGATTCCCTGGAGATCCCCAAGGAGGAGGGGGATTATGGGGAGGTGGAGCTCTACGAGGGGAGGTGGTGGGGGCGGCGCACGTACTTCCGGGCCGACGGGACACCGATAGGCGAGATATACAACATCCACACCCCGCCCGAGCTCTACCCCGACGGCGTGCGGTACCTCGACCTGGAAGTGGACGTGGTGCGGTATCCCGACGGCGAAGTGGCGGTGGTGGACGAGGAGACCCTGCGGCGCAAGGTGGAGGAAGGGCTCATCCCTGAAGCCCTAGCCCTCCGGACCCGGGAAGAAGCCAGATCGCTAGCCGAAGGATTGGAACGAGGCGAGATTGGCCCTTCTTGCTCGTTTTGACCGAGGCGGACATCTCACTTTATGCCCATCCGAGTTAAAACCCAAGCGAAATCGAAGGTAGTGCCTCATGTAGTGTGTCCGGCGGCATGGCAGCTTCCCGACTGTATTTCCGTGAATCCCCTAAGCCGCCATCTGAGCGTGGTCCGATTCTTTTCCTCCAATACCAAGTATAAAAGC
>JAJRVI010000114.1 GCA_024277405.1 Fidelibacterota bacterium | reverse complement strand
GAGATCCCCCTGCGGAAGAGGATCACGGTGCTCAGAGGCTTGCTAGATGACATCGCCGTGGCCTCGCGGCTCGAGGAGATCCCCAGGCTGTACCGCCTGCACCTCCTATCCCCTTCCCCATGGGAACCCTGGATCTCGCCCGCGGAGACCGGGATCTTCTACCGCACGCTGGCGGAGGACCTCCTCGGGATCCGGGTGGAGCTGATGCCCCCTTCCGCGGCCCACCGGGCCCTGCACACCCTCCAATTCCACAAAGGCCTCAACTGAGGTCATCCTACATACGGCCCCGCGGAGAAAATGAGGGGGCGCCCCCGAGCGCCCCCTTGTACGTCGGGCCGGACGGCGTCTCAGCTCACACGAAGAGCGGGTTCACGGGGAACAGGGAGGCGAACAGGAGCGATATCACCGACATCAGCTTGATGAGGATGTCCAGGGAGGGCCCCACGGTGTCCTTCAGAGGATCGCCCACGGTGTCGCCCACCACGCTCGCCGCGTGGGCCTCGGACCCCTCGCCCCCGTAGTGGCCGAGCTCGATGTACTTCTTGGCGTTGTCCATGGCGCCGCCGGAGTTGGCACAGAAGATGGCGAGCTGGATCGCCGAAAGCAGGGCCCCGAAGAGCAGCCCCGCCAGGGCGTACCGCCCGAACACGATCCCCACGAACAACGGCGTCACCACCGCGATCACCGCGGGGAGGGTCATGTTCTTCAGGGCCCCTCCGGCGGTGATGGAGATGCAGCGTTTGTAGTCGGCCACGGTCTCCCCGGTGAGGATCCCCGGGTTCTCCTTGAACTGGCGCCGGATCTCGAGGACGAGGACGTCCGCGGTGCGGGTGACCCCCCGGATGAGGATCGCCGAGAACACGTAGGGGAGCATCGCCCCCACGATCAGGCCGCCGATCACCCAGGGGCCGACCGAGATGAGCTGCCCGATGGGCGAGAGCGAGGGGTGGATCTCGCCGATCAGCGGAACCTGGGGCGGGAGCACCTGCTCCGCCGATCCGATGGCGGACCAGAGGTACGAGGCGATGAGCCCCAGCGCCGCGAACGCCGCCGATCCGATGGCGAACCCCTTGCCGATGGCGGCGGTGGTGTTCCCCACGGCGTCGAGCTGGTCGGTGCGCTCCCGCACCTCCTTGGGGAGCTTCGCCATGGTGGCGATCCCGCCCGCGTTATCGGCCACTGGCCCGTAGGAGTCGATGGAGACGTTCATCCCCACGAAGGAGAGCATCCCCGCGGCGGTGAACGCCACCCCGAGGAGGTTCCCGATGTAGTAGGCCAGGACCGTGGCGCCCACGAGCACGAGCACGGGCCAGAAGGTGGACAGCATCCCCACCGCCAGGCCACTGGCCACCCCCACCCCGGGGCCCGCCTGATTCGCCTCGGCGAGCTCCAAGGTGGGCTTGTACTTGTAGGAGGTGTAGTACTCCGAGAGCCTCCCGATGGCCACCCCGGCCACGAGGCCCAGGAGCACGGTGAAGAAGGGGACGAAGTTCGTCGGCGAGAGCCAGGAGATGATCAGGGCGAACACGGCCGTCAACGTAGCCGAGATCACCAGCCCGTCGGAGAGGGCCCGCTGGGGATCGCTCCCGCTGCGGGAACGGATGTAGAGGATCCCGAGCCACGAGGCGAAGGTCCCGCCGGCCACCATTATGACGGGCAGGAGGATCAGCCACCAGTACTGGGCCGCTCCCACATCGGTGGAGAGCCCGAACTTCTCGAGGATGTCCCCGATACCGGGGTTGTGGCGGCCGACGTAGATGTAAAGGGCCATCACGATCACGGAGATGATGGAACCGATGAAGGATTCGAGGAGGTCCGCCCCCAGTCCCCCCACGTCGCCCACGTTGTCGCCCACGTTGTCGGCGATGGTGGCGGGGTTCCGGGGGTCGTCCTCGGGGATCTTGGCCTCCACCTTGCCCACGATGTCGGCGGCCATATCGGCGGCCTTGGTGTAGATCCCTCCCCCGACGCGGTCGAACAGGGCCACCAGCGAGGCCCCCGCAGAGTAGGCGGAGACGATCAGCGCCCCTTTGATGAAGTTCACCCCCGCGGCCTTGATGCCGAAGAGGTACTTGGTGTGAATGGCGAGGTTCTCGGGGGCGAACTCGCGGCGGAAGAGGGCCAGCACGACGAGGAGCCCTCCCAGGGCGAGGCCCGCCACCGCCAGGCCCATGACACTGCCCCCGGAGAAGGAGACCCGGAGGGCGTCCTTCAGGGACTTCCGCGCCGCCTCGGTGGTGGGGGCGTTGGAAAGGGTGGCGGCGTTCATCCCGATGAACCCCGCCGCCATGGAGAAGAACGCCCCGATCCAGAACGATAGCGCCACCTCCCAGTAGAAGAGGATCCAGAGGATGACCCCGATGGCCACGATGGCGATGGTCATGTGCTTGGCCTCTTCGATCATGAAGGTCATGGCGCCCTCGCGGATGTAGGTCTGGATCTCCTTCATCCGCTCCGTCCCGCGGGGTTGGCGGGCCACATAGGCGTTGTAGTAGGCCGCGCTTCCCAAAGCGAGGAGCGAAATCAGACCACTGACGATAATCAAGGCTGTCATCTATCCCCTCCTTCCTCGGTGTGACCCAATACGAAAAGGACCCCCAATTTATCGCCCGGATTTCGTGGCTGCAAGCGCTTGCGAGATCCGCGCCCTGACCTCGTCCGCCCCCAGGACCTCGCAGATCGCCGCGAGCTCCGGCCCCCGATCACGCCCGGTGAGGGCGAGCCGCAACGGGTGGAAGACGTCTCGGGGCCGTACCCCGAGCTCCGCGGCCACCTCCAGCACCAGGGGACGGAGGTCCTCCCGGGAGAGGCGCGCGGGGATACGGGAGGCGAGCCGCTCCAGGGCTTCCACCGCCCGTCCACGGGAGAGCTCCTCGAGCACCCCCTCCGGGAGCGCGGGACGGCGGAGGAGGACCTCGAGGTCCGGATGTCCCTCGAGCTCGGCGAGGGTGGAGACGGAGGGGAGGACGAGCGCCAAGGCCTTCCGGAGCCGCGCGCGATCGCGGAGGGCATCGTCCCCGAGCCAGGAGAGGAAGGGCTCGGCGGCCCGGAGGGCCTCATCGGGGGAGAGCCGGGCGAGGTGCCTCCGGTTGAACCACTTGAGCCGCTCGAGATCGAACACCTGGGGGGAGAGCACCACCCGCTCCAGCGAGAAAGCCTCCACCAGCTCCTCGGGGGACAACACCTCCTTGCCCTCGGGATGGGACCACCCCAGCAGCGCCAGGTAGTTGACCACCGCCTGGGGGAGGAACCCCCGGGCCCGGAGTTCCTCCACCGAGGTCGCCCCGTGGCGCTTGGAGAGCTTCTTCCTGTCGGGCCCGAGGATCATGGAGAGGTGGCCGAACTCCGGGGGTTCCCAGCCCAGGGCCTCGTAGAGCCAGATCTGCTTGGGGGTGTTGGGGATGT
>JAJRVI010000113.1 GCA_024277405.1 Fidelibacterota bacterium | reverse complement strand
GCTACCGCCTCATGGCCGAGCGCCTGATGGAACGCATCGACCGCGCCGGCATCGCCCCCAACGGGTAAACTCTCCCGGCGATGGACTACCTCGTGCGGGGTTTCGAGCTGCTGGCGGCGGGCCCGATATGCGATACGTGCCTGGGACGGCGGTTCGCCAAGCTCGGAAAAGGCCTCACCAACGCCGAACGGGGCCGGGCCATCCGGATCCTCTGGGCCATGGAGAACGGGACCGAGCCCGCCGAGCCCGATCGGTGCTGGGTCTGTGACGGCGTCCTCACCAGGGCCGTAGAGCTCGCCCGGCGGGCGCTCGAGCTCGTGCGGGATTACGAGTTCGAGACCTTCCTGTTCGGGGTCCATCTCTCCCCCTACCACGAGGCGGTGGAGGCTTTCCTGAAGAGGAGGTTCCCCTCTCCGTGGGCGGAGCCCCTGCAGCGGGACATCAACCGGGCCCTGGGACGGGCGTTCGAGAGGCTGCTCGCCGCCGAGGGAAGGAACGCCACAGTGGACTTCCGCCATCCCCACGTGCGGTTCACCGTGGACCTCTGGAAGGGTGGGATAGAGGTCCACATCGCCCCGGCCTACTTCTACGGCCGCTACCGGAAGCTCGTACGGGGGATCCCCCAGACCCACTGGCCCTGCCGGGAATGCCGGGGGAGGGGATGTGCGCGCTGCAACTACACGGGGAAGATGTACCCCACCTCGGTGGAGGAGCTGATCCTCCCCGCGTTCCTCGAGGCGTGCGGCGGTGAGGGGGGGCACCTCCACGGTGCCGGCCGGGAGGACGTGGACGCCCGCATGCTGGGGCGGGGGCGGCCGTTCGTGGTGGAGGTGGAGCGCCCCCGGCGCCGCCGGGTGGACCTCGCGGCCATCACTGAGCGGATCAACCGGGAGGCAGAGGGGAAGGTGGAGGTGCTGGACCTGCGCCCCGCGCCCCCGGACCTCGTGCGCAGGGTGAAGGACCTCAGGGCCCGGAAGCGCTACCGCGCCCTGGTGGCCTTCTCGTCCCCGGTGGAGGGGGAGGCGCTCCAGCGTGCCCTGCGGGGCCTCGTGGGGGAGATCCGCCAGCGCACCCCCATCCGGGTGCGCCACCGCCGGGCGGACCTCGTGCGGGTACGGCGGGTGTACGAGGCCAACGGGAAGCTCCTCTCCCCCACCGAGGCCGAGGTGGAGTTCCTCTGCGACGGCGGCCTCTACGTGAAGGAGCTCGTGTCCGGGGATGAGGGCGGCACCCACCCCAGCCTCTCCGAGCTCCTCGGGGTGGAGGCCCGGGTCACCGAGCTCGACGTCCTGGAGGTCCTCGACGACCTCTAGCGCACCGGGGTGAGCCAGCCGTGGCGGTCCGGGATCTTCCCCCGCACGATCCCGAAGAACTCCTCCTGGAGCTTGGCGGTGATCGGGCCACGCGCCCCCTCGCCCACCGGGATCCCGTCCACCGACCGGATGGGGGTGATCTCCGCCGCCGTCCCGGTGAAGAACGCCTCGTCCGCGAGGTACAGCCGCTCCCGGGAGATGGGCTCCTCCCGCACCGGGATCCCCAGGTCCCCCGCGAGCGCCATCACGCAGCGTCGGGTCACCCCGCCCAGGATGGAGGAGCTGAGCGGCGGGGTGTAGAGGACCCCGTCCTGGACGATGAACAGGTTCTCGCCGCTCCCCTCGCTCACGTACCCGAACACGTCCAGGGCGATCCCCTCGACGAAGCCCCGGTCCTTGGCCTCCATGGCGATGAGCTGGGAGTTGGTGTAGTGCCCCCCGGCCTTGGCCAGGGCGGGATAGGTGTTCGGCGCCATCCGGGACCAGGAGGAGATGCACACGTCAACCCCGCGCTCCAGTGCCTCCGCCCCCAGGTACGTCCCCCACTCGATGGTGAGGATCGCCACCTCCACCGGGCAGTCCCGGCGGGGATCGAGGCTGAAGCTCCCCAGGCCCCGGAAGACCAGGGGGCGGATGTAGCAAGCTTCGTGTTCGTTTTTGGCCACGAGCTCGATGATCGCCTCCTTCAGTTCCTCCTTGGGAAAGGGAACCTCCATGCGGTAGATCTTGCAGGAGCCGTACAGGCGATCCAGGTGCTGGTCCAGGCAGAAGACCGCCGGGCCCTCCTTCGTCCCGTAGGAGCGGATCCCCTCGAAGACGCTGGATCCATAGTGCAGCGCGTGGGCGCCGACGTGCACGACCGCCTCGTCCCAACGGACGAACTCGCCGTTAAACCAAACCCAGTCCCCGTTCTTAAGCGACATCCCCTTTTTCACCGCCATGTCCCCTCCTTCTCGCCCAGGGGATCAATCCCCCCGCCCCCAGGATCTCCAGGATGAACGGGGGGAGCGGAGCCGCCCGGAAATCCCGCCCCGTGGCGACATCCCGCACCACCCCCGCCCCTAGGTCCACCGCAATCGGGGCCCCCTCCGCGATCCCCTCCATCTCCGGGCACTCCACCACCGGGAACCCCAGGTTCACCGCGTTCCGGAAGAAGATCCGGGCGAAGCTCACCGCCACCACGCACGCGATCCCCGCCCCCCGGAGGGCCAGGACGGCGTGCTCCCGGGAGGAGCCGCAGCCGAAGTTCTTCCCCGCCACGAGGATATCGCCCGGCCTGATCCTCCCCGGGAAGCCCGGG
>JAJRVI010000112.1 GCA_024277405.1 Fidelibacterota bacterium | reverse complement strand
TCTTCCCCCCTCGAGAACAGCAGATTTCCGCGAGGCAGGAGCGGCACAGCCCCGCAAGTGTCCTTATCTCACCCTCGGCGAGGTCCCTCCGGGCCCACTCCCGCCACAACCCGAGGCACCGGGAGAGGATGTCATGTAAATCGGGAGAGGATGTCATGTAAATTCCGTTTCTCCGGGAATACTTCGCGGAACGCGGAAACGGCTTCTTCTTTACCGCTCACGTACCACCCCCGTCCACAGCAGAGGATGCAGGCCGTCCGGAAAACGGATGAGAACAGTCCGTAGACTAGGCCCTGAGGGATGGGCGTGGGTAGTTCACCGAATCTCTCCCGAAACAACCTGCATATTTCGCCCACCGCCCGCTCAGCCGCGGCCTTTTCTTCTTCCCTGCTCGGCACGGGGATGAGATCCCTGATCTCGCGTCCGAAGAGAAGCTTTCCTGTGCCCACGAAGTTGCGTACTCGAAGCCTGTCCCGAGGAAGGACGATCCTGACCTCACTTCCTCGATAGTGGTAACGGTGATCCCCAGGGGCTCACGGTGTATCTCGAACAACTCCCTTAGGCTCTCGGAAGCGATTCGCCTCGCGGCTCCTTTGAGTATCCTTTCCACCCCTCCCTTGTCATCCCGCGCCACCGCGTAGATATCGATATCGCTCCTTCCCGGGACGAAGTCACCGCGGGCGACGCTCCCGCCAAGATAAAGGGCCACGATTTCGTCCCGGCACTTAGATCTCCTGCAGTACTTCACCAGTTCCCCGATGGCGCGAAAATAGTTTTCCCTCGGGATCATCTCGGGAGGATTTTAAGCCGATGCACGTGGCATCGGGACCTGCCCAGCGGCCTGGCCTTCTATCCCATCCCCACGTCAAGGGATATAATGGTTTCAAAATGGATCCAAGGAGGAGCACATGCCGGTGAACCTTTCCATCAAGAACGTCCCGGATGAGCTGGTGGAGAGGCTTAGAGAGCGAGCTAAGCGACATCATCGCTCCCTCCAGGGTGAGCTTATGGCCATTCTGGAGGAAGCCCTAAATCCCAGGCGCCTAACGGTGGAGGAGGCCTATAAGAAAATCCGCGCGCTTGGCCTTACGACCGGAGACGAGACCGCTCTGTTGGTGAGGGAAGACCGCGATGCCCGCTAGGGTAGTGGATGCGTCCGTTTTGGGCACTTAATCTTTGGGGAGCCGAGAGCCGAGGAGGCATTGGCTTTACTCAAAGATACGGAGATTTACGCGCCACCCCTCCTCGGATATGAGCTTACCAGTATAGCCCGCAAGAAGGCGATGAGATATCCCGAGCTCAAGGAGAAAATCCTTGCCGCACTCGAGATCGGCTTAGGCTTGGACATCAGCTGGACGGAGGTAGAACACCTGGAAGTATTGCGGCTAGCGTTGGACACCGGACTGACCACTTACGATGCGAGCTACCTCTATCTTTCTCGAGCTTTAAAGATCCCACTCACCACCTTTGACGAAAAGCTAGCAGAGAAAGCGAGAGCAAACGGGGCCTAGACTGTGCCGATCCTTTTGCCCCCTACCGGGCGCAGGGTAAACTCACCGCGAGGCGATCCTCCATGATGAGGGGTTGATCCGCACGCGGCCCTCAGTTTGATCCCGCGGTGGGGCGCATGCCCCAAACGGTGTTGTTTTGACTTGATGTGTTGCTGCGGAGGTTCGCATGGATGCCCTCTCTATTAAAGGCCTCGAGAAGCGGTTTCCCAAGGGCCGCAAGGGGGAGGTCCACGCCCTGCGGGGGATCGACCTCGCGGTGGCCCCGGGCGAGATATACGGCGTATTGGGGCCCAACGGCTCGGGGAAATCAACCCTGGTGCGGATCGTCGCCACCCTCCTCCTCCCCGACGCCGGCGAGGTCCGGGTCTTCGGCCACGATGTTGTGCGCGAGGCCAAAAAGGTCCGGGAGCTGGTACACCGGGTCTCCACCGAGGCCGCCTTCTTCAAGAAGCTCTCGCCCCTGGAGAACCTCCTCTACGGGGCCAGGCTCTACGGGATCCCGGGGCGGATCGCGGCTCGGAGGGCCCGGGAGCTCCTCCTCCGTTTGGGACTCCCCCGGGACCGCATCGGGAGGCCCATGGAAGGGCTCTCCCGGGGCCAGCAGCAGAAGGTGGCCATCGCCCGTGCCCTCCTACACCCGCCCCGCCTCCTCCTCCTGGACGAGCCCACCACCGGCCTCGATCCCCGCTCCAAACGCGAGGTCCAGGAGTTGGTACTCGAGCTGAGGGAACGGGAGGGCACCACCGTTCTCCTCACAACCCACGACATGGACGAGGCCGATCGCATCTGTGATCGGGTCGCGATCCTGGACGAAGGGAGAATCGCCGCCCAGGGGACCCCGGCGGAGCTCAAGGCCCGCGTAAGCCGCGACGGCGCGGGGGCCACTATGGAAGAGGTTTTCTTCGCTGTCACCGGAAAGGAATGGAGGGACGATGAGAGCACCGAGGCCGCTTAGGCGTGAGCTCATCGCCACGTGGGGGTTCGTGGCCCGCAACATCCACCTCACCAAGCGCTACTGGGGCTGGGAGCTCGTCTGGTTCGCCTACTCCCTCACGAGCTCCCTGGCCGTGGCCTACATCGGCCTGGGCACGGAGAGGCTCTCCGGTCCCGGGGTGGATGGACATTACCTCACCCTATACCTCCTCGTGGGGACGCTGGTGTGGTCGTATCTCTCCCAGATCTTCTACGTGATCTCGGAGATGGTGGCCTGGGAGCGGTGGGAGGGGACGATCGAGTACACCTTCATGGCCCCCAGCTCCCGGCTCACGCACCTGGTGGGGACGAGACTCTTCGCCGTGGTCTACGGGGTGGCCCGGACCCTGCTCATCCTCGCCGTGGCCGCCCTCTTATTCGACCTGGACCTCGGAGGAGCGGACCTCGGGGCGGCATCCCTGTGGCTCCTGGTGGGGAGTATCTCCTTCACCGGGTTCGGGATCCTGGCGGCGGTGATGCCCCTTCTCTTCCCCGAGCGGGGGGTGCAGATGACCAACGTGGTGGCGGCCTTACTCCTCCTTATCTCCGGCGTTTACTACCCCGTGGAGGTCTTCCCCGGGTGGCTGCAGCTCCTCGCCCGTGCCTCCCCCGCCACCTACGTCATCCGGGGGATGCGGGGGGCGATCATCGGGGGCGCCGGCCTCGCGGACACGGCCCGTCCGCTCGCGCTCCTCGCGGTAGGGGGCGTGGCCATGATCCTCTTGGGGACCTGGATCTTCAACCTCGCCGAGCGCTACGCCAAGC
>JAJRVI010000111.1 GCA_024277405.1 Fidelibacterota bacterium | reverse complement strand
GGCCGGTCCGTCCTCGGCCTCCCGCCCGAGCGCCGGGGAGTGGGGCTGTTGTTCCAGAGCTACGCCCTCTTCCCCCACATGAGCGTCGCGGGGAACGTGGCCTACGGGCTCCGGTTCAAGGGGGTCCCCCGCCGCGAGCGGGCCCGCCGGGTGCGGGAGCTACTGGAGCTCGTGGGCCTCGTGGGATACGAGCGGCGCAAGCCCCACGAGCTCTCCCACGGGCAGAAGCAGCGCGTGGCCCTGGCCCGGGCCCTGGCCCCGGGGCCGGAGGTCCTACTCCTCGACGAGCCCCTCTCCGCCCTGGACGCCGCCCTGCGGGCCGAACTCCGCTGGGAGCTCCGGCGCATCCTGGTGGAGCAGGGGATCACCTCCGTCTACGTCACCCACGACCAGGAGGAGGGGTTCGCCCTCGCCGATCGGCTCGGGGTGATGCGTGCGGGGCGGATAGAGCAGCTGGGTCCCCCCGAGGAGCTCTACTCCTCTCCGGGGACGCCGTTCGTCGCCACCTTCCTCGGCACCGCGGTCCTCTGGCCCGGGATCCTGCGCCGGCGGGACGGCGAGGCCTGGGTCGAGGCGGCGGGCATCCGCGTCCCCGTACGGGACAGGGGTATCCCCGACGGAAGCCCCGTCTACCTCCTGCTGCGGCCGGAGGACGTGGCGGTGGGGGAGGGCGAGCTCGAGGCGGTGGCGGAGCGGGCCGAGTTCCGCGGCGACCGGTGGGAGGTCCGGGCCCGATTCCGCGGCCTCCCCCTCACGGTGTTCACGCCCCACAGGGTCGGCCCCGGCGACGTGATCCGCTTCCGGTTCGTCCGCCGTCCCCTGGCATTGGAGCGGGGCTCCTGATGGGGGCGCGCGTGTCCCGGTGGGAGGCGAAGCGTGGCGTTGGCGCGTTCCCCGGGCGCGGCGTAGAAATGCGCGCACCCAGTGCCAGGAGGTGAGACGGATGGTGGGGCATCGGATCGTCCTGATCCCCGCCCTGTGCGGTCTCCTCGCGCTGTCCGCCCTCGCCCCGGCGGCGGAGGCCGGGGACGGGGGGATGCTGTTCACCACCCAGGTGGTCGCGGGGACCGTGGGCGGGGCACTCCTCGGGCTGGCGGGGTTCTGGGGCGCCACGTGGTGGTGCCTCGCCTCGGCGGGGGACGCGGGCCTGGGGGCCCTGGCGTGCTTCATCACGGGGGTGTACGGGTACCTGATCGGGGTCCCCCTCGGGGCCACGTTGGGGGTGGCCGCCTCGGGCGCGAGCTTCGGCGTGGAGGGCAACACGCTGCTCGCCGCGTTGGGGGCGATCCTGGGGGAGGCCCTCGGGATCGGCCTGCTCTCGGTGATCTACGAGGGCACCGCCGGGGCGGATGAGGCCGTCATGGCCGCCGCGTTGGGGCTCGTGCCCTTCGTGAGCGCGGTGGGGGCGACCATGGGTTACCACGCGGGCCTGTCCCCCCGGACGATCGGGCTCTCGCGGACGTTCACCGCCTCGGTCCAGGACGGGCTGGTGGCGTTCGGCCTGCGGGGCCTGGGGTTCTGAGCGGCGGCGTGGCGCCCATGCCGAAGGGGGAATCGTGGCCGGATTTGCGGACGTGAGCCTCGGCGATTTCCTGGAAAAACTCGCGACGCCAGTTCCCACGCCCGGTGGGGGGACGGCGTCCGCCGTGGCCGGGGCCATGGCGGCGGCACTCCTGGGCATGGCCGCGTCCGTATCGCTGAGGAAGAGGCCGGGGGAGGGGGCGTTGGGGGAGGCGGCGGCCCGGGCCGCCGAGCTGCGGCGGGGGCTGCTGGAGCTCGCGCGGGCGGACACGGAGGCCTACGAGGCCGTGATGAGGGCCTACGGGCTGCCCAGGGGCACGCCGGAGGAGGCGGAGGCACGCCGCACGGCGATCCAACGGGCGCTGCGGGAGGCCGCCCGCGTGCCCCTGCGCACCGCCGAGCTCGCCCTCGAGGTCCTGGAGCTGGCGGTGAAGGCGCGGGACGCGATCCCCGAGGCCATCGTGAGCGACCTCCTGGTGGCGGTGCGCCTCGCCCACGCGGCGGTCAAGGGGGGACTGTGCAACGTGGACATCAACTGCCGCTCGCTGAAGGATGAGGGAGCCCGGGCCGAGTTCGCGTCGCGGCGGAAGAGGATAGAAACGCGGGCCAGGAAGCTATTAGACCAGTTCACCGAGGCGGAGGAGAGGCTCGCGAGCTGGCTGGGAGAGGAGGACTCGAACCTCCACTAGCGGGTCCAGAGCCCGCCGGCCTACCGATTAGCCGATCTCCCAGCAGACACTTAATTTTAGCGGTCTCCCCTGCCCCGCTTCAAGCGCACAATTTCAGCCGCCGAAGAACTCTCGCAGGACCTCCTCCGCCGGTTTCCCTTTGGGGGTATACCCCGTATCTTCCGGGCCACCCTCTGGCCCCCAATACCAGAAGAAGGCGCCGGCGAACCAGGCCTCCTTTCCCCACACCGCCTCGAAGAAGGCCCGGTAGCATAAGGCCTGCTCGTTGGGATCGGGATCGCCCGTGGCGCCATCGTCCCACGGGGCCCTGGAAGCACCATCTACACTGCGGTAGCCGAGCT
>JAJRVI010000110.1 GCA_024277405.1 Fidelibacterota bacterium | reverse complement strand
GCCTGCCCCGATACCCTGAAGGAGCTGGCGAGGAGGTGGAACGAGGTCATCCGCGACCACCCCGCCACCAAGGCAGACATGGGCTACGGGACCGGGGAGTTCCTCGACTGGATGAACCGCGAGTCCGGGACCTTCCCCTCCCGCAACTGGCAGTGGGGCTTCTTCGTGAGCGCCTACGAGCGGGCCGGGGACGGCAAGATCGAGCTCGACCCCTACTATTGGGTGCCCAAGTACTCGGCGCGGAACGTGGCCTGCCCCGGCTGCACCAAGCCCTGCGGCAAGCTCTTCGTGATAAAGGAGGGGAAGTACGCCCCCCTGGAGATCGACGGCCCCGAATACGAGACCCTCTACTCCCTGGGCGGGGCGCCGGAGATCGCCTCCATCGAGGCAGTGGCGAAGGCCAACGAGATCTGCGATCGCCTGGGGATCGACACCATCTCCGCGGGGCTCACCCTCTCGTGGGCCATGGAGGCCTACGAGCGGGGATTCCTTTCGGCTGAGGATCTCGATGGGATCGCGCTCAAATTCGGCGACGAGGACGCGTTCCTCGCGGCGCTGGAGAAGATGGGGAGGAAGGAGGGGAAGATCGGGGAACTCCTGGGCGACGGCGTCAAGGCCGCCTGCAAGCGCCTGGGGGTGGGCGAGGAGTTCGCCGTCCACATCAAGGGCCTGGAGCTCCCCGCCTACGACATCCGCGGCTCCAAGGGCGTGGCGCTGGCTTTCGCCGTCTCCTACCGGGGCGGCTGCCACCTCACCGCCTGCGCCTACGGCCCCGAGTACGGCGGGGCGTGGTGGGTGTTCGAGAAGGTGGACCGGCACTCCATCCGGGGCAAAGGCCCGTTCATCAAGCTCCTCGAGGACCTGATGGCGGTCTACGATGTGCTAGGCGTGTGCAAGTTCTCCCGCCACATCTTCTTCCTCGAAGGGCTTCCGGAGATGGTGGAGGCGGCCACGGGGCTGGAGCTCACCGGGGCGGAGCTCCTCGCCGTAGGGGAGCGGTTGATCAACCTCGCCCGGGCCTTCAATGTCCGGGAGGGCCTCACCCGGGCCGACGACCACATCCCGCCCCGGGTTTCCCGGGACCCCATCCCCGAGGGGCCCTCCGTCGGCGACCGCGTGGCGGAGGAGGAGCTCCAGGCGATGCTGGACGAGTACTACGCCGCCCGTGGCTGGAGCCGGGAAGGCGTCCCCCTCAAGGCCACCCTCCTGGCGTTGGACCTCCCGGAGCTGGCAAACCTGGGCACCGGGGGCGTGGGCTGAAAACACCGGGATGGGCGATCTCCTCCTCGTGAACATCGGGGAGCTCGTCACCCCGCGGGGCCCCGGGCCGCTCCGGGGCCACGCCATGGCCGAACCTCTCAAGCTCCATCGCGCTTACCTGGAGATCCGCGGGGGAAAGATCGCCGCTTTGGGCCCGATGGGAGAGGCCCCGCGGGACTTCCGGGGGGAGGTCCTGGACGTCGGGGGAAAGGTGGTCACCCCGGGGCTCGTGGATCCTCACACCCACCTCGTCTTCGCCGGCTCCCGGGTGGAGGAGTACCTGCGGCGGGCCCGGGGCGAGCGCTACACCGGCGGGGGGATCCTGGTCACCATGGAGGCGACGCGGAAGGCCACCGAGGAGGAGCTAGTGGAGCTCGCCTTCCCGCGGCTGGAGAAAATGCTCCGCTGCGGCGTCACCACGGTGGAGGCCAAATCCGGCTACGGCCTCTCTCCCGAGGCGGAGCTCGCGATCCTGCGGGCCATCAGGACCCTGGAGGTGAAGGCCCCCAGCGCATCGTCCCCACCTTCCTCGGTGCCCACGCCTTCCCTCCCGACTGCGGGCGGGAGGAGTACATTGACCTCATCGTGAGGGAGATGATCCCCCAGGTAGCCGAGGAGGGCCTGGCCCGGTTCTGCGACGTCTTCTGCGACAAAGGCTTCTACACCGTGGAGGAGGCGCGGCGGATCCTGGAGGCGGGGAAACGCCACGGCCTCGTTCCGAAACTCCACGCCGACGAGCTCGCCCCCGTGGGGGCGGCGGAGCTCGCCGCGGAGGTGGGGGCCATCTCCGCCGACCACCTGCTGCACGTATCGGAAGCGGGGATGCGGGCCCTGGCCGAGGCGGGGGTGGTGGGGGTGCTGCTCCCGGGGACGGCGTTCGTGATCGACGAGCCTTACCCGCCGGCGCGGAAGCTCGTGGAGGCCGGGGTCCCCCTGGCCCTCGCCACCGACCTCAACCCCGGGAGCTCCCCGGTGCTTTCCATGCCGTTCGTGATCAGGCTCGGGGTGTTGAAGCTTAAGCTCTCGCCGGAGGAGGTCCTCACCGCTGCCACCCTGAACGCCGCCTGCGCCATCGGCCTGGGGGAGCGGATCGGGGCGCTGGAGCCGGGGAAGGCGGGGGACCTCGTGGTCTGGGACCTCCGAGACTTCCGGGAGCTTACCTACTGGTTCGGGGACGACGTGGCCTGGCGGGTCGTTATCGGCGGGGAGGTAGTTTGGGCCTCGCCCTGAAGGCCTACGCCAAGCTCAACCTGACTCTGGAGATAACCGGGCGCCGCCCCGACGGCTACCACACCCTCAAGTCGCTTGTGGTGGCGGTGGACTGGGCCGACGAGGTGCATCTCGAGCCCATCCCCAGGAGAAGGATCGAGCTCCGCTGCATGCCCGACCTGCACATACCCCACGGAGAGAACCTGGTTTACCGGGCGGCGGAGCTCCTGTGGGAGCGGTTCTTCCCCCGAGGGGGGGTGAGGATCGTGCTCCTCAAGGACATCCCCATGGGGGCGGGGCTCGGGGGCGGCTCCTCCGACGCCGCGGCCACCCTGGCCGGGCTGAACGAGCTCTGGGGACTCGGTTTGAGCGACGAGGAACTCCGGGGATTCGCGCGGGAGCTGGGGGCGGACGTCCCCTTCTTCCTGGGGGAAAGCCCCGCGTGGATGGAGGGGATCGGGGACGTGCTGCGGCCCGCCGCAGAGGAGATCCCCCCGGCCTTCCTGGTGTTGGTCCCCCCGTTCCCCTGCCCCACCGCGGAGGTCTATCGGATATACGATGAGCTTGCTAAACCCGAGCCCGGGCCATCGGAGAGGTTCCCCAACGACCTCTGGCCCGCGGCGGTGAGGCTTAGGCCGGAGCTTTCCCGCTACGCCGAGGCCCTCAGGGGGCTGGGGGAGGTCGGGGTGGGGATGACCGGCTCGGGATCAGCCCTGTTCGCGGCCTTCGATGGGGAGGACGTGGCGGAGTGGGCCATGGACGAGTTGCTTGAGCGAGGGGTGGAGGGCAGGCTCAAGCTGGTCCGTCCTCGTCCTCGCGGCCACGATTTCCTCGTGAAATAAGAACACACCGAGCTCGGGATCTCGCACTTCACGGGGGCGAGGGGACCCCTAAACAGGGGTTCATCCTGCCTCCTCAGAGGGTTGAGGAGGGACTTCCAGGTCTAAGACACCGTCGAGACCGGTGGCGAACAGTTGGGTTTCCCCCGAAGCGAGATCGACGGTATAGATTTCCCCAGCAAGATGCACGCCCACGTACGCGCGCTCCCCCTGTACCTCGAGGGCGGTGATCCTCGCATCCAGCGAGGCGATCTGGGTCGCACCCTCGTGGACGTCCACCCGGTATATCCCGTAGTCCCCCGCCACGTAATACTCCCCGTCCGCGTAATCCACCGTTAGCATGATCTCAGGGATAACGCCCAGATCGAACAAGGTGGATATCCCGTAAGTTTGGGGATCAATCAGGAAAAGACGCTCTAGTGCGCTATCGAGTACCACCAACTTCCCTTCCGCCATTGTTCCTTCGAGAGATTGGTAAGTTCCCGGGCTCGGGGGGAGGGTTACGGTGGCCAATAGATTACCTGAAGCGTCGATGAAGTAGATCGCGTCCCCTTGGTTGTCGAAGAGGGCGAATTTGTTCCGGTCCACTACGGTGAAGGTCAGGAAGAACGGGACCTGGCCAGGAATGGGTATCGTGCGCACAGGGTTTCCCTCCAAATCGAAAACCTGGATCGAGCCCGCGCCGCATTTCGCGTAGAGCTCCCCTTCCCACATGTTAAGGG
>JAJRVI010000109.1 GCA_024277405.1 Fidelibacterota bacterium | reverse complement strand
CTTGCTCTTCTGGACCTTGATGTCCCTGGCCCTGGAGCTCTCGCGGGGGTGGCCCCTGATCCCCTATCCCTGGGACGTCGCCGCCGCCGGGATCCAATACTGGGGTCAGTGGATCACCGCCTTCGCTTCCTCGGCCAGGCGTTTCTTCATCTCCCTCATCCTCTCCTTCGCCACCGGCCTACCGTTGGGGCTTTTGGTGGGGGCGAGCGACCGGCTCCACCGTTGGTTCTCCCCCCTGATCTACCTCCTCTACCCCATCCCCCCCATCGCCCTCCTGTTCTTCCTCTACATGGCCTTCGGGGTCGGGGAGGCGGTGAAGGTGATCACGGTGAGCCTCACCCTCTTCTTCCAGGTCCTGGTGGCGGCCCATGGGGCGGCGCGGAACATTTCGCCTTCTTATATCCTCGCGGTCCGGACCGCGGGGGCGAACGCCCTTCAGCTGCACCGTCACGTGATCTTCCCCGCCGTCCTCCCCGAGGTCTTCACCGCCGCCCGGGTCTCGGTGGGGCTGGGGATCACCATGCTCTACATCGCGGAGACGAAGCTCGGGATCCTGGGGGGGCCGGGGGCGGGTCTGGGCGGGTTCATAGAGACCTACGCGATGCGGACCGATCTCTCCCTGGCCGGAGTGGTGGTACTGGCCTTCCTGGGGCTCGCGTTCTACGTGCTCCTGGAGTTGTTGGAACGCTGGCTCTGCCGGTGGAAATATGTCGGGAAGGGTTAGGGGCACGGTCCTCTTCGTCTACAACCAACGCAAGCGGGGAGCGGCGCGGGTCGCCGCTGAGGGGAGGCGGTGGTGCCGGGATCGGGGGATAGCGGCCCGGGCGACGCCCCGGCGGACGATCGAGTTGGACGACGTTTCCCTGGTCGTCGCCATCGGGGGCGATGGGACCCTGTTGCGCGTGGCGAGCGCGATCTACCCCCGGGAGATCCCCGTATTCGGGGTCAACGTGGGAGGGGCCCTGGGGTTCCTGAGCGCGGGCGGGCCGGAGGACCTCGTCCGCCTCCTCGAGGAATATGTCGCGGGGGACTTCCGCCTGGAACCGCGGTTGCGGTTGGCGGTGGGGATCGGGGGGGCCGAATTCAGCGCGCTGAACGATATCGTCTTCACCGGGCCGGGCTCCTACCGCTTCACCCAGCTCGAGGCCTCGATCGCGGGAACGCGGGCCCTCGCGTTTTCGGGGGACGGCCTCATCGTCTCCACCCCCACCGGGTCCACGGCCTACGCCCTCGCGTGCGGCGGGCCGCTGCTGCACCCGGCCGCGGAGGCGCTGCTCCTGATGCCCCTGGCGCCCCATGACCTGAAGATCCGACCGGTGATCCTGCCCGCCGATGTGACGGTAGAGGTGCGGGCCCTATACGCAACAAACGTCTTCGTGGACGGGGACAGGGTGTTCTCCCTTAAGCCCGGGGAGACCGCGGTTATCAAACGGGCACCGGCGCGCACCGCGCTCGTGCGCTTTCCCCGGGAGCCGGGTTTCTTCGAACGGGTCGCGCGCTGCTTCGGCTGGCCCCTCTGAGCTCAGGCGCCGTCGGGGCCGAACTCCGTCTCCCACAGTTCGTCTTCCTCCACGAGGTAGAACTGGGCCCGCTTGGACTTCACCCTGAGGAGGACGTAATCGGGATCATCGGGGCCTTCCCAGAACTCCGCCCAATCCTCCTCCCAGAACTCCTGTTTCAGTTTCGGATCGTCCACTACCTCGGCCTCGCCGTAGAAGGTGGCATAGGCGTCCTTCTCCAGGGCGAGGAAGAACGCGGTGACGCGGGGGTTCTCCTCGATATGGGAGACCTTGCGGGAGACCCGGCTGGTGGCGAACCACAGGATGCCCCCGTCCTCCTCGTAAGCGAGAAGCGTCATAGGGCGGATGTAGGGGAATCCATCCTCGCCCACGGTGATGAGGAGATCGACATCGGCCTCGTCCAATATCTCCCAAAGTTGCTCTTCCAGCTCTCGCATAGCGGCTGAAGCATACTCCAAATCTAATTTGGACACAAAAGAGGAAGCCCTTCGCCGTTAGCGGCCCTTGACCGCTTTCTGAATCCGGGGGTTGATCTCCTCCCGCAGCCAATCGGCCACGAGATTGATGCCCACGACGATCGCGGTGAGGGCGAGCCCCGGGAAGACGATAAGCCACCATTTGCCGGCGTAAACGTATTTGCGTCCGATAGAGATCATCATTCCCAAGGAGGGTTCCGTCACCGGAAGGCCCACGCCCAAGAAACTCAGTGTGGCCTCCAACATGATCACTACCCCGAAGTCCACCGCCGCCACCACGAGCAGAGGGGGCACCGCGTTGGGAAGGACATGGCGGAATATGAGGCGATGGGTGGGCGCCCCAAGGGCCCGGGCGGCATCTATATAATCTTCCTCTTTTATGGCGAGCACCGTCCCCCGGAGTGTACGGGCGTAACGGACCCAGTCGGTCAGGGAGATGGCCAAGATGAGAACCAGCACCCCTTTCTGTTTCAGGAGTCCGAGCACGAGGATGGCCATCAATGTGGTGGAGAAGGAGTAAAAAACGTCTGCCAAACGCATGACAATGGCATCGATGAACCCCCCGTAGAAACCAGCCAAAAGGCCCATTACCATCCCGAAGGTCCCGGCCACCAATACCACCCCGAACGCCACGGTAAGGGAGGTTCGACATCCGTAGAGGATGGTGCTCAGTATGTCGCGGCCTTGTTCGTCCGTGCCGAGGAGGAAAGGCCTCTCCCCGCCCTCCATCCAGATGGGGGGCTTGAGGGAATCGGCAAGGCGCAAGGTCTCGAGGTCGTAGGGATTCTGCGGGGCGATCAGGGGGGCAAGGATGGCTCCCATCACGAACAGGAGGAGGATCGCGGCCCCCGTTACCGCGGAGGGATCCCGTAGGAAATGCCGCAATACCCTTCCCCTATGCATACCTGATCTTGGGATTGATGAAGACGTACAGGAGGTCCACGAGGAGATTCAGGGAGAGGATCACCAGGGACACGAAAGTAATGTAGGAGACGATGACCGGTTGGTCGCTCTCGAAGATCGCGGAGAGCAACAAGTTCCCCATCCCCGGCCATTGGAACACGGTTTCGGTGACGATGGAGAAAGCGATCAGCTCCCCGAATTGGAGGCCGATCATGGTGACCACGGGGATGAGGGCATTGCGCAGGGCGTGCTTGAACAGGACCGAGCGAGGGGGTAGTCCCTTGGCCCACGCGGTTTTGATGTATTCCTCCCCCAGGACCTCCATCATCCCCGCCCGGGTGAGTCTGAGGAGGACAGCCAACTGGTACGTGCTCAGGGTGAAGGCCGGCAGGATGAGGTGTTTGAACCCGTCCCATGTCAGAAGCCCGGACCTCCAACCGCCGAATATCCGGATTACCTCACCCCTGCCGAACGGAGGGAGCCATCGGAGCTCCACGGCGAAGATCATGATGAGGAGTATCCCCGTCAGGAAAGTGGGGATGGAGATCCCGATCAGGGACCCAGCCATGATCAGGCGGCTAAAGAGCGAGTTGGGAGATACGGAGACCAACACTCCCAGTCCCACCCCGAAGGTCACGGCAAGCAACATCGCCATAAACGCGAGTTCAAACGTGGCGGGTAACCGTTCCAGAATCACCTGCATCGCTGGAAGGCGGCTCACGAAGGACATGCCGAAGTTCCCGCGGATGGCATTTTTAAGGAAGATGATGTATTGGATATAGAAAGGTTTGTCGAGGCCGAGTTTCTGACGCACCAGCTCCAGCTGTTTCGGGGTGGCGTATCGGCCGGCCAGGGCCCACGCAGGATCGCCCATGTATTGAAAGATCACAAAACATATGAAGGATACGGCGAGGAGGACGAGAAGGCCCTGACCGAGTCGCCTGACGATATAAGCCCCCATTCTGCCTGCCCTGAAAAGGATAAAAGGGGGCGCGAGTGTCCTCGCGCCCCCAGCGATTTCCCGTGTTAAGGCTGGATCACGTCCACGATGGTCATCCAGGTGTCAGGCCTGGGGGTGAAGTTTATGCCCGAGGGCTTGTAGACCGCGTAGGAATCCTCGAGGTAAAAGAGCGGGATATAGACGACCTTCCACTCGAACGCGATTCTGTTGGTCATCTGTGACCACTCGACGTAGAGGTCGGGATCCACGATGGTATCGGATTGCTCTATGAGGTAGTCGAGGAGCTTGTCCGAGATATCGCCGGCATTGAAGAGGCCGAAGCCCGCCTCCTCATCGTAGGAGTGGACGAGCTTGGTGAAGGTGCGCATAGCGGAATAGGCACCATCGAACCATCCGAGGTAATAGAGCTCCACATCGTGGTGGGTGACCTCGGGGAAGTAGATGGCCTTGGGTTTGGCGTCCACGGTGACCTTGATGCCGATCTTGGCGAGCTGCTTGGCGATGGCCTCCGCCGTCTCTTCATCCCTGGGGTAACGGTCGGTGGGGGCCTTCAGGGTCACGGAGAACCCGTCGGGGTAGCCGGCCTCGGCGAGCAGCTTCTTCGCTGTCTCAGGATCATACGGAAGTCGCTTTATCTCGGGGTTATACCCCACCGTGGGCGGATCGGCGATCTGAGCCGCGGGGCTCGCGTGGCCGAACATCACCTTATCGATGAGTTCCTGTACGTTGATGGCCATGTAAATCGCCTTGCGCACCCGCACATCATGCATGGGATACTCGGGGGTCTGCTTCATCCCCAGGAACATACCGCGCCGCGCCGGTCGAGTGACGATGAGGAGGTTGGGATTGGCCTTGGCCCGGTCGAAAAGTTCCAGGGGGATATCTTGTATGATGTCCACCGTTCCCGTTTCGATGGCCGCAAGCCGGGTAAAGGAGTCCACGATCTCCTTGAAGACCACTTTCTTGACCGGGGGTGGGCCGCCCCAGTAGTCCTCATTGGCCACGAGGGTGAGGTGATCGCCCCGGATCCACTCCACGAACTTATATGGCCCGGTGCCGATGGGGTAGGAGGCCACCTCCCCGGGGGAGCGGGCCTCGGTGGATTCCTTATCCATGATGAAGATCTGGTGCATATTCTGCACGAACCAGGCCACGGGCCGGGTGGTCACGATATCGATCACCCATGGATCTCCGTCCACGGGCTGCACTGACTTCACCAATTGTCCCGTGGCCAGGAACTCGGAGACGCCGGGATCCTTCAGGCGTTCGAAGGTGAAGGCAACGTCCTCCCAGGTAAAATCATTCCCGTTGTGGAATTTGACGCCTTTGCGAAGGTAGAAACGCCAGGTATATGGATCCACCCGCTCCCATGAGACGGCCAGGGCGGGGAGTAGGTTTCCGTTTACATCCCGACGTGCCAAGCCCTCGAAGATGTTGCTCATAATGGAGAGGTTGGAGTCGGCATCTGACCCATGGGGATCCATGGTCCGCGGGGGAGCGGAGAGGCCGATGACCACCTTCTCGATCGTCTGCGCCCCCACCCCGATGCCCAGGAAAAGCCCGAAAGCCACGAGCACAATACCAACTTTTCGCATCCTACCTCCTTTCACCTCGGCCTTTTATCGAGATCAACCGTATTTCCCTGGTTCCCACCTCCCTTCCATAGGGACTTGGGGCACGGGGGATGATAGCGCCGCAAAGAGAGCCGCCCTTCGTTGAGACCTCACGAAAGACGATTATAGCACTTCGGGAAGGGAGAATATATGGCGGATACCGCGCCCGGGAGGACTCGAACCCCCAACCCTCGGCTCCGAAGGCCGATGCTCTGTCCAATTGAGCTACGGGCGCAACTTTCCGTGATGGGTAATGCGCGATGGGAAATCAAACTTCAGAGAACCCATCACGCATCACCCTTTTGGGAGGAGCGACGGGACTCGAACCCGCAACCACCGCGTCCACAGCGCGGTGCTCTGCCGTTGAGCTACGCTCCTCTACCGCGCCCGGGAGGACTCGAACCCCCAACCTGCGGCTTAGAAGGCCGCTGCTCTCTCCCGTTGAGCTACGGGCGCAATTCCCGTGATGGGTGACCGGCAATGCGTGATGAGAACCTAACATGGATCTCACCACCGATCACATATCACCCGTCACGGTCCTGGAGCGGGTAGCGGGAATCGAACCCGCGTCACTGGCTTGGAAGGCCAGCGCTCTACCATTGAGCTATACCCGCTCAGGGGAAACTGGTCGGAGAGGCCGGATTCGAACCGGCGACCTCAGCGTCCCGAACGCTGCGCGCTAACCAGGCTGCGCTACTCTCCGACCGCCTCCCCAATTATACCCGGGCCCCGCCGGTTCAGGGAAGCACCAAGAAGAGCGTCCTTCCCTCCCGCACCACCGTGAGGAGGATGTCGGCGTCGGAGGGGAGGGACTCGATGATCTCCTTCCATTCCGCCAGGCTTCGCACGGGCTTGCGGTTCACCTCGATGATCACATCGCCCTTCGCGACCCCGGCCCAATCCGCCCGTGAGCCATCGCGCACCGAGACGACGAGGAGCCCTTCGACCCCGGCGGGAACCCGGTACTGCCGTGCCAGTTCCGGGGTGAGCTCACGGAGCACCATGCCGAAGTACTCCTCCTGTTGGGGGCCTTCGCCCGGGGTCATCCGGGCGAGCTCTTCCTGCGTGGGACGGATCCCCAATTCCACCTGTACCGTGAGCTCTTTCCCCTCGCGGAGGAGCTCCACGGTAACCCGGTCCCCTGGGCGGCGGTACATGATCTCGAGCTGGAGCTCGTTCGTGTTGTGGACCGATTTGCCATCGACCGCGGTGATGATATCGCCGCGCTGGATACCGGCCTTCTCCGCGGGGCTCCCGGGGATCACATCGGAGACCAGCACCCCGGACCCGGGCTCCACGCCGAACTGCGCCGCGAGCTGAGGGGTGAGGTCCTGGATATAGACGCCGAGCCAGGCCCGGGTCACGGCGCCCTTGGAGATGAGCTGGGGAAGGACCCGCATGATCTCGTTGATGGGCACGGCGAAGTTGATCCCCTCGATGGCGATCCCCTGGGAGCTCATGCGGGCGATGAGGGTGTTCATCCCCACCACTTCCCCGTTAGCGTTGACCAAGGGGCCCCCGGAGTTCCCGGGATTGATGGCGGCGTCGGTTTGGATCATGCGTCGGAAGTACCCCCGGTCGTCGGGCCGGGGGACGTCGCGGTTCAGGGCCGAGACGATCCCCAGGGTCACGGTGTAGTCGAACCCCAACGGGTTCCCGATGGCGATCACCCAGTCGCCCACCCGCAGGGCATCGGAGTCCCCGATAGGGGCCGCGGGAAGTTCATCGGCGCCTTCCACCTCGAGGACCGCCACGTCCAGCATCTCGTCGGTCCCCAGGATTTGGGCCCGGCGGACCTTCCCGTCTTGGGAAATCACCCGCACCTCCTCGGCCTCATCGACGACGTGGTTGTTGGTGAGTACGTATTTTTTGCCCCCGAACTCGATCACGAATCCCGACCCCAGGGAGGTTACCTTGCGTTCGGGGAGCGGGGGCTCACCGAAGAAGCGCCAGAACCAATCGAATTTCTCCCAGGGGTAGGACTGCTTGGTCACCGCCTCGACCCGGACCACCGCGGGGGCCACGCGGTCGATGGCGGCGTGGATGGCCGCTTGGCCCGAGGCGGCGATGGACTCCTGGACGTCCGCCTGGGCCCAGGCCGCCAAGGTCGTCCCGACCAGCAGGGCCAGGAACATCCCTATCGTCACCCACCTACGCATGGTTACCTCCTTCGCTGCCTTTCGATGTGGGGATTCTCTTCGTGAGAGAGGTTACACTTCCCTCCATCGAGGTCCAGTGTAAGAGATGTGGATTTTTCGTGGAATATGGGGCATGTGCGTCGGCCGTTAAAATCCAAGGACGATGGGAAAGGCGACGTTCCGATTCTACGCGGAGCTCAACGATTTCCTGCCCCGCGAACGGAGGTTCCGGGACATCGAATACGAATTCTTCGGGTTCCCCACGGTGAAGGACGCCATCGAGGCGCTGGGGGTGCCGCATGTGGAGGTGGACCTGATCGTGGTGAACGGGGAACCCGTGGATTTCTCGTACCACTTACGGGATGGGGATCGCGTCGCGGTCTATCCGGTCTTCGAGAGCCTGGACATCTCCGGCGTCTCCCCGTTGCGTCCCCGGCCCCTGCGGCGCCCCCGGTTCGTGGCCGATGTGCACCTGGGAAAACTGGTGCGTCTCCTGAGGCTGCTCGGGATCGACGTGGTACAGCCTCCCGATCCCGCGGACGAAGAGCTCGTGCGGATTTCCCGGGAAGAGGGGAGGGTTCTCCTCACCCGGGATCGCCATCTCCTGAAACACGGGGGCCTCTCCCATGGTTATTACGTGCGGGCCGATGGGGCGGTGGAGCAGGCCCGGGAGGTGTTGAGGCGCTTCGATCTCTGGGGTGAGGTGCGGCCATTCACCCGCTGCCCCGTGTGCAACGGCTCCCTGGAGCGGGTGTCCAAGGAGGAGGTGTTGGGGGAGATCCCGCCTCGCACCGCCGCTTGGCTCGAGGAATACTCCCGGTGCCGATCGTGCGGGAAGCTCTACTGGCCGGGCACCCACTATCGACGGCTGAGGGAGACGGTCGAGCACATCCTGACCGGACATCCGGGGGGAGGTTCATCCCCGGGACGCGAGGATGGCGCGGGCTAGCTCTAGATCCTCGGGGTAAGTGATCTTGAGGTTGCTGATGTCGCCCGGGACCGCGGCCACCCGTCCTCCCCGGGCGAGTATCGCCCCCGCGTCGTCGGTCAAAGGGAATCCCCTCCGAGATGCGTCCTCCAACGCCGCTTGGATCAGCTCCCGCCGAAATCCCTGGGGGGTTTGAACGGCGTACAGGTCCGTGCGGTCCGGGCCCCCGTCCCGGAGGAAACCGTCCACGGCGTAGCGGAGGGTATCGCGTACCGGGATCACCGGGACCGCGGCCCCATGGCGGACGGCCGCCTCGAGCACCCTGCGGATTAGGTTCGGTTTCACCAGGGGACGAGCGGCATCGTGTATGAGGACGTACTCTCCCGTGGCGGCCCTGATCCCCGCGAGGGAGGAATCTTGACGGCGTTCGCCCCCCGGCACCACCCTCCACGGGAGCCCGAGGCCATCCAGTATCCTCTCCACCACGGCCTCCTCACCCGGGCGCGCGACGGCCACGATCTCGACGACGGCCCGGGATGCGGCGAAGGCCTCCGCGGACCAGCGCACCAGGGATCTCCCCGCGAGCTCCACCAGGGCCTTGTTGGTGGGGGCCCCGAGGCGCTCGCCCCGCCCCGCGGCGAGGATCACCCCGGAGGCCTTGGGATAGCGATGATTCACTTCTCCTCTTTGGGGCGAGAGGGGGTGAGGCGTTTCAGATCGGTCCCGTCGGGGTTGATCACGTAGACCGCCCACTCGCCGTCGCGGTTCGAGTTGAACACGATCTTTCCGGACGCGGACCAGTTGGGATTCACATCGGTGGCCTTATCGGTGGTGAGGCGGAACACCTCCCCGGTCTCGACGTCCAGGACGAAGATGTCGAGGTTGTTCTTCTCCTGCGCGGCCATGTAGACGATCTTCTTCCCGTCCGGGGACCAGGAGAGGTACATCTCGTTGAAGGCGTTACGGGTGAGCTGGCGTTCCTCCCCCGTGGTGAGGTCCATGAGGAAGATCTCGTAACTGTCCTCGCCCTGGTCGAGATACACGAGCTTCGTTCCGTCCGGGGAGAGGGCCGGCATGTAGAAGTGTACCGGCTCCTGCTTCGGGAAGAGGAAGCCACACCCGCCGAGCCCCAACACGAGTCCCACGGCGCCGAGGCCGACGAATATCCAAAGCATCCCTTTCTTCACCGTGCCTCCTTGGAGCTTTTTAAATTATACAAAGTCTATCCCTTGACAGCGCAATGCCGCGGGGGAAACTTGCACCGATCCCCGTTGTGCCAGGGTACTGTGCCGGGACGGATCGCTCAAGCCATCCGTTTCCTCCGGACGAGGCTCGCGGAGGCCGGTATAGAGGACGCCCATCGGGAGTCGCTCCTGATCGTGTCCCACGTCCTGGGAACGGAACCCGCCGCGGTGTTGCCCGGCGATGGGGAGCTCGACCACGGCCAGCGGGAGCTCCTCATGGCGTTGCTCGAAAAGCGCCTCCGACGGTTCCCCCTCCCCTACCTCCTCGGCTGGGTGGGCTTCCTGGATTTCGTGCTCTGCGTGCGCCCCGGGGTGTTCATCCCGCGCCCCGAGACCGAGGGGTTGGCCGAGCGGGCCGTGGAGGTGGCACGGGATTTGCCCCCGGGCAGCTTGGCCCTCGACATGGGGACCGGCTCGGGGGCCCTGGCCATCGCCATCGCCCGGGCGCGGAGGGACATCCGGGTGGTGGCGGTGGATGTCTCGGAGTGGAGCCTCAGGTGTGCGTGGGAGAACGCCCAGCGCCTGGGGGTAGCGGATCGGGTGGAGTTCCGCGTCTCCGATCTCTTCCAGCACGTGCCCGAACGCTTTTCCCTCGTCGTGGCCAATCCTCCCTACGTGCCCTCGGAGGGGATTGGGCACTTGCCCCCCGAGGTCTCCCGGCACGAGCCCCGGGTGGCCCTGGACGGGGGGGCCGCGGGCGAGGAGATCCTGCGGAGGATACTCCGTGAGGCCCCGGCACATCTCGTGCGCGGCGGGTGGCTCCTCTGTGAGATAGGTGACGGTCAGGGCGAAAATCTGGTACGATTTGCCAAAGAGGTTGCAAATTGGGTAGAACTACGGGTGGAGGAGGACTTGGGGGGCCGGGAAAGGTACCTGGTGGGGAGATGTTGGGGACCTACGACATAGCGGTCCAGGTTTCCGAGCTCTGCTACGTGACCCCCGAGGGCGTGGCGGTGTTTGATGAGCTCTCGTTCACCCTCCTGCGCGAGGAGATCAAGTTCGTGGTCGGCCCGCCCCTCTCCGGGAAAACGCTCCTTTTGAGGCTCATCATGCGTGAGCTCTTCCCCACACGGGGGCAGATCCTCGTCGCGGGGCGGAACATCCTCCGATTGAGCCCGAGGAAGCTATACCGGCTCCGGGAACGCATCGGTTTCGTTCCCTACCCCCCCGTGATCCTCCCCCGCCGTACCGTGGAGGAGAACCTGAGGTTCAAGCTTCGGGCGCTGGGGATCGAAGGAGAACGGGCGGAGGAGGGCCTGGAGAGGGCGCTCTCGCTTACGGGCCTCTCCCCGCTGAAGGAGCTGCCGGCCTATGAACTGGGGGATGGGGATCGGCGGGTGTTGAGCATCGCCGCGGCGATCTGCAACGATCCGGTGGTGGTCCTGTGTGACGACCCCTTCCGGGATCTCCCCGCCCCGGATCAGGAACGGGTGGTCGAGGCACTGCGTTCCCTGCGGAGGGGGGGAGTGGCCGTCCTGGTCACCTCCCGGGATACCTCCCTTCCCCAGCGGTTCGGGTTCCCCGCGGAAACGGTCCTGTCACTCCGGCCGGAGGTGGTGGCGTGATCCGGGGGGCCGGGTTCATCTTCGTCGAGCTCCTCCGGGCCTCCCTGCGGAATTGGCCTCGGTGGCTCGGCTTCTCCCTCGTCTTGGG
>JAJRVI010000108.1 GCA_024277405.1 Fidelibacterota bacterium | reverse complement strand
CGCAACGCCTCCGGCCGCCAGGTGGACTCCTTCGAGGCGGAACTCGAGGTGAAGGGGATCGGTACGGTCCCCGCGGTCTTCATCCGGGCGCCCTACATCCGCCGGGCTGGGCCGGGGGTGGAGATACTGGCGGAACACGGGGGCCAGCCGGTGATGGCCCGGGAGGGAAAGGTGCTGGTGGCGAGCTTCCACCCAGAGCTCACCGAAGACCTGCGCGTCTACGAGCTCTTCCTTAAAATGTGCAGTTGATTTCCCGCTCGGAGAAAGGAGAGTGATATGGCACCGGTGAGGATAGCGATCAACGGCTTCGGACGGATTGGGCGGGTGTTCACGCGGATCGCCGCGGTGGACCCCGAGATCGAGATCGTGGCCATCAACGACCTGCTCTTCTACAACAGGAAGAAGGACGCGTTCAACGCCAAGTGGGCCGCACACCTGTTGAAGTACGATACGGTGTACGGTCCCTACGACCTGCACGTCTCCCTGGCCGGTGAGGACCGGTTGAAGATCGGGGATCGGCCCGAGATCCGCCTCACCGCGGTCCCGAACCCGGCAGAGCTCCCGTGGGGGGAGCTGGACGTGGACGTGGTCATCGAGGCCACCGGGGTCTTCCGGGATCCGGAGAAGGCCAAGGGGCATCTGGAGGCCGGGGCCAAGAAGGTCCTCATCACCGCCCCGCCCCGGGGGGAGAAGGGGAAGGAGACCCTCCAGATCCTCTGGCGGGTCAACGAGGACGAGTACGAAAAGCGGGGGAGGCCCGACATCGTCTCCGCCGCCTCCTGTACCACCAACTCCCTGGGGCCGGTGGTGAAGGTGCTGCACGAGGCCTTTGGGATCGAAAACGGCTTCCTCACCACTGTCCACGCCTACACCAACGACCAGCGGATCGTGGACGCATTCCACGACGACCTCGCCCGGGCCCGGGCCGCGGCGGCCAACATCATCCCCACCTCCACCGGGGCCGCCCGCGCCATCCCCCGGATCTTCCCCGATCTCGAGGGGAAGATGGACGGGATCGCCATGCGGGTGCCCGTCCCGTGCGGCTCCGTGTCCGACTTCACCGCCACCCTCAAGCGGGAGGTGACGGCGGAGGAGGTGAACGAGGCCTTCCGGAAGGCCGCCGAGACCCCGCTGGGGGAGGTCATGAAGGTGGTGGAGGAGCCCATCGTCTCCTCCGACGTCCTGGGCGAGTCCCACTCCGCGGTGGTGGCCCTCGCCTACACCATGGTCCTCCCGGGGACGCCCCGGGTGGTGAAGGTCCTCTCCTTCTACGACAACGAGTGGGGTTACTGCTGTCGCCTCCTGGATGTGGCCAAGTTCATCGTTGGCTGAGCTCCTGGCCGCGGCGGGTAGGGGGATGGTCGCCCTCCTCTACCCGCCGCGCTGTTTCCTGTGTGATAAACCCCTCCCGGAACCGGACCCCATCTGTGAGGAGTGTGCGGACGGATTGGAGCGCTTCCGCGGCGCCCTCTGTGTGGTGTGTGGGGCGCCGGTGCCACCTGGGATCGACCTCTGCCGCGGGTGCGCGGTGGAGCCCCGGCCGTTCGCGTACGCCCGGGCCGTCGGGCCCTACCGCGGGGGCCTGCGGACCCTGGTGCTCGGGCTCAAATACGGGGGCGAATACGCGCTCGCCCGGTTCCTCGCCGGGCTCATCGCGGAGGCGTTGCCGGAAGGGGCGGATCTCATCGCCTACGTCCCCCGGGATCCCGCGCGCCGGCGGCACCATCACGCGGCGGAGCTCCTCGCCCGGGAGCTTTCCCGGCGGACGGGGATCCCGATGGGGCAGCTCCTCCGCAAGACGCGCTCCACCCCGCCCCAGGTATCCCTGACCCACGAAGAGCGCCGGGAGAACGTGCAGGGAGCGTTCGCGGCCCGGCGGAAGGGGAAAGGGGAGCGGGTGGTGCTCGTGGACGACGTCTACACCACCGGGACCACGGTGTCCGAGTGCGCCGCGGCCCTGATCGAGGCGGGCTTCGGCGAGGTGTCCGTCCTCACCGCGGCCCGGACCGTCGCCGGCGATGAGGATTGAGCGCTTCGTCGTGGGTCCCCTCCTCACCAACTGCTACCTCCTCGAGGCGGACGGCGAGGCCGCCGTCATCGACCCGGGGGATCTCTCCCCCGAGCTCGCCACTTCCCTCCTGAAGGCGAAGCCCCGGTACATCCTCCTCACCCACGGCCACTTCGACCACGCGGGTGCCGCGGAGGAGGTGCGCCGCCGCTTCGGGGGGGAGCTCCTCTACCACGAGGCGGAGCGGGAGGTGTTCCTCGCGTTCGGGAGGTCCCCGCCCGAGGCCGATGGGTATCTCGCGGACGGCCAGGTGATTCGCCTCGGGAACGAATGCCTGACCGTGAAACATCTCCCTGGACATTCCCCGGGTTCGGTGGTATTCCTTTGGGAGCGTGGCAAGGTGGCTTTCTGTGGGGATTTGCTCTTCGCGGGCTCGGTGGGGCGGTGGGATTTGCCGGGCGGGTCTTTTGTGGAGCTACAGGAATCGCTGCGGAAGTTCGCCTCCTCCCTCGGTCCGGAGTGGAAGATCTACCCCGGCCACGGCGAGCCCACCGATCTCGGCACCGAGAAGTCCCATAACCCGTTTCTGCGCGAGCTCCCATGAGCGAGCTTGAGGAGATCCGGGAGAAGGTCGATATCGTCGAGCTCATTTCCCGGTACGTGGCCCTGAAGCCCTCCGGCAAGGGATACAAGGGACGTTGCCCCTTCCACCCCGACGATACGCCGTCCTTCTACGTCTCGCCGGAGAAGAAGCTGTGGCACTGCTTCGGCTGCGGGGCCGGGGGCGACGCCATCGGGTTCCTGATGCGGATCGAGCGCCTCTCCTTCCGGGAGGCCCTGGAACGGCTGGCGGCGGAGCTCGGGGTAGAGTTGAGGACCGGCGGTGAACGCCAACGGCTCCTCGCGGTGAACGCCGCCGCCGCGGCCTTCTTCCGCGAGATGCTGCGGGCACCGGAGGGCCGTGCCGCCCAGGAATACCTCCTCTCCCGGGGCATGGGCCCCGAGGTCTGGGAACGCTACGGCCTGGGTTACGCCCCCCCATCCGGGGACGCCCTGCTTTCGGCCCTCTCCCGTTTCGGCCTCTCCGACCTGGAGAGGCTCGGGCTCATCCTCCGGGGCGAGCGCGGCTATCGGGATCGGTTCGTGGACCGGGTGATCTTCCCCATCCGCGATGAATCCGGCCATCCCGTCGCGTTCGCAGGGCGCAGCCTCTCCGGCTCCGAGCCCAAGTACCTCAATAGCCCCAACACGCCCCTCTTCACCAAGGGAACGCTCCTCTACGGCTTGGACCTGGCGAAGGAGGCGATCAGGACTTCGGGGAGGGCGGTGTTGGTCGAGGGCTACACCGACGTCATCTCCCTCCAGGTCGCGGGGATCCGGGAGGCGGTATGTTCCATGGGCACCGCCCTCACGGAGGCCCAGGCACGGCGTCTGGCCCGCTACGCGCGCGAGGTGGTGCTCGCGTACGACGCCGACGCGGCGGGGGAGATCTCCACCCTGCGAGGGATAGGGATCCTGCTCGATGCGGGGCTGGAGGTGCGGGTGGCCCCGCTTCCGGAGGGGGAGGACCCGGATTCCCTGGTGCGCTCCCGGGGCGTGGCCGCCCTACACGCCGCCATCGCTGAAGCGGTGGGGTTCCACGATTTCCTCCTCGAGCTTCTGCCCCGGCGGTTCGACCTCTCGTCGTTGCGGGGGAAGGAGGAGGCGTTGGGGCTCGTCCGGGCCCTGTGGGAGCACGTGAGGAACCCCCTGCTCCGGCGCGAGTGGGCCCGGCGGGTCGCGCTACTCCTGGAGATCCCAGAGGAGGAGGCGTGGAAGGCCCGGGGGGGGAAGCTGTCGGGGCAGGGGGTGGCGGGGGACGAGGAGGGCTTCGGGCCCGAGGAGGTGGTGCTCAAGTTCATGCTCGCGGGGAAGTTGGGGCCCGATAAGCTCGCCCAACTTGCGCCGGAGGACTTCAGCCCCGAATATCGGAGGATCGTGGGTCTGTGGCTCGAACGGAGCGGGGAAGGGAAGGCGGAGCCTCACTCCATCTCCTCGGAATTGGACCTCGAGGACCAAGCCCGGTTGAGCCGTATCCTGCTGTGGGACATCGACTTCTCCGATGAGGCGCGTGCCCTGGAGGAGGCGTGGCGGAAATTCTTCGTGATCCCCCGGCTCGAGCGCCGCATCAGGGCGCTCAGGGAGGAGATGGAGGAGGCCGAGAAGAGGGGCGAGAAGGCGCATCTGGAGGAGTTGGTGCGGGAGTACGTGGACCTATGTCGGAGCCGGGCGAAGGTGTTGAAGGGGGAACATGGGGGCTAAAGAGAAACGTCGCCAAAACGTGACCGATCCGTGGGAGGGGGACGATCATATCCCCCTCGAGGAGCCCCAGGAGCCGCCAGAGGCCGAGGAGCCGGGAACGCCCCGGGGACGTGAGGATCCGGTACGGACGTACCTCAAGGAGATCGGCCGCGTTCCCCTCCTCACCAAGGAGGAGGAGGTGGCCCTGGCGAAGGCGATGGAGGAGGGGAAGCTCGCGGCCAAGCGCCTCAAGGAAGAGGGGGAGAAGCTCTCCCCCGAGGAGCGGGCCGAGCTCGAGCGGAAGGTGAAGGAGGGCGAGGCGGCCCGCAAGAAGCTCATCGAGTCCAACCTCCGGCTCGTCGTCTCGGTGGCCAAGCGTTACATGCATCACGGCTTCTCCCTCCTCGACCTCATCCAGGAGGGGAACATCGGCCTCATGCGCGCGGTGGAGAAGTTCGACTGGCGCAAGGGGTACAAGTTCTCCACCTACGCCACGTGGTGGATCCGCCAGGCCATCACCCGCGCTCTGGCGGACCAGACGCGCACCATCCGTGTTCCCACCCACGCCGCCGAGACCCTCCAGGACCTGTCCGAGGCCCGGAAAGAGCACATCCAACGTTACGGCACCGCCCCTACCTATGAGGAGCTCTCGGAAACCCTGGGCATCCCGGTGGAGAAGATCAAGCGGATCGAGCAGGTGGCACGCTACACCTCTTCCCTGGAACGCCCCCTCTCCGACGAGGACGACGAGACCCTGGGCGACCTCATCGCGGACGAGAGCGTGCCCTCTCCCTCCAAGGAGGCCATCCGGGAGAAACTGCGCGAGGAGCTCCTGAAGGCGATCCAGGAGCTCGACCCACGGGAGCGCGAGATCCTCGAGCTCCGGTACGGCCTGCGCGACGGCCACCCCCGCACCCTCAAGGAAGTGGCGGCCATGTTCGACGTGACCCGGGAACGCATCCGCCAGATCGAGCTCCGCGCGCTGGAGAAGCTGAAGCACCCCTCCCGCCGGGAGGCCCTCAAGCGCTACCGGGACCTGTTGCTCTCCGAAGAGTGAGGATCCCCCTCATCGTCGGCCCCACCGCGGTGGGCAAATCCGAGATCGCGGTGGAGCTCGCGGAGCTCATCGACGGCGAGGTCATCTCCGCCGATGCCCGGGCCGTTTACTACGACCTCGAGGTGGGGACCGCCAAGCCCCCTCCCGAACTGCGGGCCCGGGTGCCGCATCACCTCCTGGACTTCGTCCCGTGGTGGGAGCGCTACGATGCCGTCAGGTTCCGGCGGGACTGCGAACGGGTGGCCCGGGAGATAGCGGCGCGGGGGAGGACCCCGGTGATCGTGGGGGGGAGCACCCTCTACGTGCGGGCCCTCACCGTGGGGCTCTTCGAGGGGCCCGGGGCCTCGCCCGCGGTCCGGGCCGAGCTCTCACGGCGGCCCCTGGGCGAACTCTACGCGGAGCTCGCACGGGTGGATCCGGAGACGGCGGCGAAGATCCGCCCCAACGACCGGGTGCGTATCGTCCGGGCCCTCGAGGTCTATTACCTCACCGGGAAGCCCATATCCCACTTCTGGGGGAGGGAGAAGCCCTTCCCGTGGCCGCTCCTCGTGGTGGGGATCACGATGGACCGGGCCGAGCTCTACCGGCGGATCGCCGCCCGGGTGGAGGAGATGATGGTCCGGGGCCTGCTGGACGAGGCGAGGAAGCTCTTCCACACGAAGCTTCCCGCGGACGTCCCCATCCTCCGCACCATCGGCTACGAGGAGCTCTTCGACCACCTGCGGGGGAAGATCCCCCTGGAGGCGGCCGTGCGGAAGATCATCGCCGATACCAAGGCCTACGCGCGGCGCCAGCTCGTCTGGTTCCGAAGGGAACCGGGCATCCGCTGGATCGACCGCACCGGGAGATCGCCCCGGGAGGTCGCCCACGAGATCTCGTCCCTCCTGGAAAGCGCTCCCCCTTAGCCAGGGATAAGAGTCCCCACGGGCGGACCCCGCGCCGACGGGGAGAACTTGGCCGGTTAAGGGGAAATCCCTACAATGATTTGCGCCATGCAACCGGTCTTTTCCTCGGAATCGATAAAGGCCCTGGACCGCGAGAGCGAACGCCTGGGGGTCGACCGGCTCCTCCTCATGGAATCGGCGGCCCGCGGGGGTGCCGAGTACCTGCAGCGGACCCTGGGTCGCCCCCTGCGGCGCTACGTCTTCGCCGTCTGTGGCAAGGGCGGGAACGGAGGCGATGCGTTGGGGATCGCGCGTTGGCTCGGCCTCTGGGGAGCGGAGGTCCTCGCGGTGGTGCTCGGGGAGCCCAGCGGGGCCGCCGCTTCCCAGGCGAACGCCTTCGCCGCCTCCTTCCCCGGGAGGCTGTTCCAGGTGAGGTCCTCCCGAGACCTGGAGAAGTTCCGCGATGCCCTGGCCCGGGCGGATCTGGTGATCGACGGCCTCCTGGGGGTGGGGATAAAGGGAGCCGCCCGGGGGCTGGCAGCGAAGGCCATCGAGCTCGTCAACGAGTCCCTGGGCCTGGTGGTGGCGGTGGACATCCCCTCGGGGCTGGACGCCGATTCCGGGGAGATCCCAGGGCCCGCGGTGGAGGCGGACATCACCCTCGCCATGGGAGCCCTTAAGCCCTGTCACCTCCTCCCGCCGGCGGCCCGGCACTGTGGCGAGGTGGAGGTGATCGACGTAGCTTATCCCCAGCCGGCCTGGGACGCGGTGCAGCCGGTGGCGGAGGTGATCTCGGAGGCCTTCTGCGCCGCGGCCCTCCCCTACCGCGATCCCTTCGGCCACAAGGGGACCTTCGGGAAGGTGCTGGTGGTGGGGGGATCGGTGGGGATGGCCGGGGCCGCGGCGTTGGCGGCGGAGGCGGCTTACCGCGCCGGGGCCGGTTTGGTCCACCTCGCGTGTCCCGCGCCGTTATATCCGGTGCTCGAGGGGAGCCTCACCGAGGTCCTGGTGCATCCCTTCCCTGCCACGAGGTCGGGGATATTCTCCAAGAACGCCGTGAAAGGGATCCTGAAGCTCGCCGCGGGCATGGACGTGGTGATCTGTGGGCCGGGGCTGGGGCGGGGGCCGGGCCCCACCGCGATCGTGGAAGCCCTGCTGGGGGAAGCGCCCAAGCTCCTCCTGGACGCCGATGGCCTGAACGCCCTTGCCGGGCGGGCGGAGCTCCTGCGGAAGGCGGGGGGTGACGTGATCGTGACCCCCCATCCCGGGGAGTTCGTGCGCCTCGGAGGCGGGACGGTGGAGGAGGTGGTCGCCCACAAGATCGAACGGGCCCGGGCCGCGGCGACGGAGTGGGATGTGGTCGTGGTATTGAAGGCCCCCCCCACCGCCATCGCCACGCCGAACGGCGATGTCTACCTGAACGTGGGGGGCAACACCGCTCTGGCCCATGGGGGCTCCGGGGACGTGCTTGCGGGCCTCATCGGCGGGATCTGGGCCGGGGGGGCGGAGGCCCTGGAGGCGGCCTGTGTGGGGGTATACGTCCACGGAAGGGTGAGCGAGGAACTGTCCGCCGGGGCCGCGCAACGGTCCATCCTCCCCGGTGACCTCCTGGGCCTCATCCCGGAGACCATCCGCCGTTTGGAGTCGTCCTTCTAGTGGAACGGATGCGGCTCTTCGACACCCACGCGCACCTGGACTTCCCCCAGTTCGACGGGGATAGGGACAGGCTCATCCGGGAGCTCGACCGCCGAGGGGTCTACGTGATCAACGTAGGGGTGGACCTGGTGACCTCCCGTGCCTCGCTGGAACTGGCGCGGCAGCACGAGAAGATCTTCGCCGCCTGCGGGGTCCATCCCCACGAGGCGAAGGATTTCACGGACGCGACGCTCAAAGAGCTCGCGGGGCTCCTGGATCGGGGGGCGGTGGCGGTGGGGGAGTGTGGGCTCGACTACTACCGGGACCTCTCCCCCCGGGAGGACCAGCGTCGGGCATTCAGGGCCCAGCTTGAGCTCGCGGTGGAGAAAGGACTCCCCGTGATCGTGCACCTGCGGGAGGCAACGGAGGATCTGTTGGAGATCCTGCGGGAGGTGCGGCCGGATCGGGGAGTGATCCACGCCTTTTCCGCCGACAGAAAGGCCCTCCTGGAGTTCCTCGACCTCGGGTTCCACATCGGGATCGGGGGGCCGGTGACGTACCGGAAGAACGCAGCGCTGCGCGCATTGCTCCGGGACATCCCGTTGGAGAGGCTATTGGTCGAGACCGATTCGCCCTACCTCCCGCCCGAGCCCTATCGGGGGAAGCGGAACGACCCGGGGAAAGTGCGTTTGGTGGTGGAAAGGATCGCGGAGGTCCTGCGCCTCCCGCCCACCGAGATCGCCGAGATGACCTTCCACAACGCCCGCGAACTCTTCGGTAT
>JAJRVI010000107.1 GCA_024277405.1 Fidelibacterota bacterium | reverse complement strand
CAGCATCCGTGGTACATGAGCCACGAGGGCCCGATGGGGCGGGCGAGGCGTCTCATGCGTGATGTCTTGGCGGAGTACGGGTTCCTGATCCGCTGTTCCCTGGTCGGGGCGATCCTCGTGGGCGTGGGCGCCCTGCTCTATTTCCGTTGAGCTTGGATCCGGCGGGGCCGTGCGGGAGGTTTCCCCGTCACGGCTCGCCGAAGACCCGGGGCACTGCGAAGTAGCCGTCGTCGCGGCGGGGGGCGTTCGCCAGGGCCTCCTCCTGCGAGAGCGGCTCCCGCGGTTCGTCCTCCCGGAACACGTTCCGCACCCCGGGCAACGGCTCATAAGGGGGCACGCCCTCGGTGTCGAGCTCCTGGAGCTTCTGGAAATAGGAAAGGATCCGAGCCAGATCGGCCCGCAGGGCCTCCCGCTCCTCCGGGGAGAGCTCGAACCCCGCGAGCTCCTCCAACCGCCGCATGAGCCGTTCGGTGATCTCCATCCCCTTCACACCCCCAACCGATCCAGGGCCTCGCCGAAACGCCTCTCCACCTCCTCCACAAGATATCCCGGGACGCCCCTGCGTGCCAGCCGGAACGCCTCCTCCCGCGCGGATTCCAGTAGCCCCAGATCCCGGATGAGATCCGCCACCTTCAGGCGCGACACGAACCCGTGCTGGGCCGTGCCCAAAAGATCGCCCGGCCCGCGGATCCGGAGGTCCTCCTCCGCGATGCGGAAGCCATCGTCGATGTCCCGGAAGGCGGAGAGCCTCCGGCGAGCCTCCTCGGTGGTGGGGTCGGCGATGGCGTAACAGACGGCGGCCTGGCCCTGTCGGCCGATGCGGCCCCGGAGCTGGTGCAATTGCGATAGCCCGAAGCGATCCGCGTGTTCGATCACGAGGAACGTGGCGTCCGGGACGTCCAGGCCGACCTCCACCACGGTGGTGGAGACGAGCAGCCTGATCCTCCCCTCCCGGAACGCCTCCATCGCCCGCCGCTTCTCCTCCGGGGGGAGCCGTCCGTGCATGAGCCCCACCCCGGCCCAGCCGAACCTATCCGAGAGCTCCTCGTACGCGGCCGTGGCCGCCCGCAGGTCCATCTCCTCCGACTCCTCCACCAACGGGAAGATCACGTATCCCTTCTCCCCGGCCCGCAGCAACCGCTCCACCTCCGCGTACACCTCGTCCCGGCGGGATTCCGAGACCCATACGGTGCGCACGTTCTTCTTGGGGATCGGCATCTCCGAGAGGACGGAGATGGAGAACTCCCCGTAGAGGGTCAGGGCGACGGTGCGGGGGATGGGGGTGGCGGACATGACGAGGATGTTCGTGCCCCGCCCCTTCTTCTGGAGCGCCTCCCGCTGCACCACCCCGAAGCGGTGCTGCTCGTCGATCACCGCGATGCCGAGGTCCCTGAATTCCACCCCCTCCTGGAATAGGGCGTGGGTCCCGATGAGGAGGTCCACCTCCCCCCGGGAGAGGGCCCTCAATATCCGCTCCCGCTCCTTGCCCCTCACGCTCCCCAGGAGCCTCTCGACCCGGATGGGGAGCCCCCGGAGGAGTTCCCGGAACACGAGGAAGTGCTGGTCCGCCAGGATCTCGGTGGGGGCCATGACCGCCGCCTGGGTCCCCGCGGAGACCGCCATCACGCAGGCCCCGGCGGCCACCACCGTCTTCCCCGAGCCCACATCCCCCTGGAGGAGCCTCATCATGGGGTACGGGGCGCGGAGGTCCCGCTCGATCTCCCGCAGCGCCCGCACCTGGGACCCGGTGAGCTCGAAGGGGAGCCGCTCATAGAACATCCGCACCATCTCCGGATCGGGCTCCAGGGCCTTACCCCCCTCCTCCCTCCACTTCCTCTTCCTCAGGGCGAGCCCGAGCTGCAGGAGGAAAAGCTCCTCGAAGGCCAGCGTCCGGCGCGCGGCCTCGAACGCCTCCGGCCCCTCGGGGAAATGGATACCGGCTATGGCATCCCGGCGCGGGAGGAGCTTGTTCCGCCGGCGTACCTCCTCGGGGATGAGGTCATCGATGAGGGGCCCGAACCGGGCCAGGTTTCGCTTCACGATTGCCCGCAACATCCCCTGGGACAGTCCTTCGGTGGTGGGATAGATAGGGACCCAACGGCCGGTGTGGAAATCCTTCCCTGCCGGTTCCCAGACCGGGTTTTCCATTTGCCGCTCCCCGAAGCGTATCTGGACCTTGCCGAAGAAGGAGTATTCCCTCCCCTGCTCGATCTCGTCCCAGACCCACGGTTGGTTGAACCAGATGGCGAAGAGAACACCCGTCCCGTCGTCAACGGCGACCTTGATGAGCTCGAGCTTGGACCGCACCTTGATGCGGGACTTCGCCCGCACCGTGCCCTGGACCGTGACCGATTCGCCGTCCTGCACCTGGGCGATGTGTACGCGGCGGGAGCGGTCCTCCAGCCGGCGGGGGAAGGTGGTGAGGAGATCCTCCACCGTCTCGATCCCGAGGCGGCGCAGCAGCTTGGCCACCGTGGGGCCGACCCCGGCGGCCTCCTCGATGGGGACCGCGAGGGACCGGAATCTCTCCCGCTTCCGCTGGTCCAGCGCGGCCTCGAGCGCGGAGAGGGCCCGCTCCCGCTCGTCAGGGGACATCCCGGCGTAGCCCCGCACGAGGGCGGCCCCTTCGGGCCAGTGCAGTTCCAAAAAGGCCTCCAGGCCGCCGATCACCGCGGCATCCCGGAAGCCCTTGCGCCGTTCGAGGCCGATGACCTTCTCGATGAGTGCCCAAGGGGGTTCCTTCGTTGTCGGCGTCGACATATCCCACTATAATACCCGGCCACCTTCGGAGGCCCAAATGATCCGTGTCTATCCCGATCCTGCCCTGCGCAAGCCGTCCAAGCGGGCGGTGCCCGGCGAGCCGGAGACGCTCGCCGCCGTCGCCGCCCTGCGGGAGGCGTTCGATCCGGACGCCGCCCTGGGCCTCGCCGCGAACCAGATAGGGCACAACGTGCGCGTCGCCATCGTGCGCTTGGGGGAGGAGACGCGGATCATCCTCAACCCCGAGGTGGTGGAGCGTTCCCCGGACCTCGAGGTGGACACGGAGGGCTGTCTCTCCCTCCCCGGGGTGGAGGCCGAGGTCCCGCGCCCCAAGAGGGTGGTGGTACGGGCCCAGGACGAGGATGGGAGGGAGATCGAACTGGACCTCGAGGGCCTGGAGGCGCGTCTCCTCCTCCACGAGATCGATCACCTGGACGGGATCCTCTTCATCGACCATCTCCCCGCCGATGAGCGCCGGGAGGTGCTGCGACGCTACAAGGAGGTGAGGGAGTCTTCGACCCGCGTATCGTCTTCGCCGGAACGGGAGAGTTCGCGGTCCCCTCTCTGAGGGCCCTCGCCGGACGGGGCTGGGTCGTGGCGGTGGTCACCCAACCCGATAGGCCCGCGGGACGCGGGCTCGTGCTCACGCCGCCCCCGGTGAAGCTCGCCGCCCAGGAGCTCGGGCTCCCGGTGTCCCAACCCCGATCCATAAACAGGCCGGATTCCCTGGAATACCTCCGGGGATTGGCCCCGGACCTCATCGTCGTGGCCGCGTTCGGCCAGCTGCTCAAGAAGGCGGTGCTCGAGCTCCCCCGATACGGGTGCATCAACGTACACGCCTCTCTCCTCCCCAGGTACCGCGGGGCGGCCCCGATCCAGTGGGCGATCATCCGGGGCGAGCGCTGGACAGGGGTCACCACCATGGTCATGGATGAGGGGATGGACACGGGGCCGATCCTCCTCCAGCGGGCGGTGAGGATCGGGGAGGACGAGACGGCGGGTGAGCTCGCGGCGCGCCTCGCCGAGCTGGGAGCGGAGCTCATCGTGGAGACGGTGGAGGGTTACCTCGGGGGACGGATCCGCCCCAAGCCCCAGCCCCCGGAGGGCACCCTCGCCCCCAAGATCGCGGAGGAACACACCCGGATCGACTGGACGGCGGACGCCCGCGCCATCCACAACCTGGTGCGGGGTCTCGCCCCGGTCCCCGGGGCCTATACCACCTTCCGCGGGAAGCGCGTGAAGATCCACCGCACCAAGCCCCTCCCCGGGGCGGCGGGAGCGGTTCCCGGCGAGATCCTCCCCCACCGCAAGAGGCTCCTCGTCGCCACCGGGGCCGGGGTCCTGGAGGTCCTCTCGCTCACCCCCGCGGGGAGGAAGGAAATCCGCGGGGCGGACTTCCTCAACGGTTACCGACCCCGGCCGGGGGAGCGCTTCGTTTGACAAATTTCCGCCCGAGCACTACCCTGAGCCCCGGTGGGGGAGCGGAATGGTGAAGAGATCGCGTCGCAGCGAGAAAGATCAGGGCAGCAACAACGACAACCACCATAACGGTCCCATCCCGGAGCTCATCGCCGCGTCCCACGGTGCCGGGGAGGCGGTCGGCGAGGTCCTGAAGAGCCTGCGAAAGCTCATCGTGGGCGGAAATGCGGAGACCCAACGGGCGGCCTACCGCTCCCTCGGGACTTATCTCTACGAGAACTTCGCGGAGGTCTATCCCCATCTGCGGGAATGGGCCGAGGACGGGAACCCCCTCGTGAGAAAGGCCGTGGCCATGGCGGTGTTCGAGGCGATTCACCCCTTCCGCTTCGACCTGGCGGAGCCCCTCCTGCGGCTGGTGGAGCTCCTCCTCCCCGATAAGGCGCCCCAGGTGCGTTGGGCCGTGGGACCCAAGGTGATCGCTCAGGGGCTCCTCCCGGCCTATCCCGACGACACCTTCGAGTACCTCACCAAGTGGTTCACCGTCCACGATGAGCAGGTGCTCTGGAACGTGGCGATGGGCCTTTCGGGGGCCGCGGTCATCCGGCGCACCAGCAAGGCCCTGATCATCCTACGCCGGCTGGCGCTCGACGAGCGCCGGTACGTGTGGCGCGCGGTGGCCTCGGCCATGTGGCGGCTGGGGCGCAGGGACCCCACCCCCGTCCTAGCGGAGCTCCGCCGCTGGCTCGCGGACGACGACCGGGCCCATGTGGCCCGGGTGGCCCTGCAGCACATCTGACCTTGACCGCCGAAAGACCCGTGGGCGAGGTCATCATCGCGCGGGGGAGGGAGGGCCCCCTGCGGCGCCTCCACCCCTGGGTCTACGCGGGGGCCATCGCCGGGGTGCGGGGCAACCCCGCGCCCGGCGATCTCGTGGACGTGGTGGACCACCGCGGCAACTTCCTCGGCCGCGGCTATTACAACCCCCACTCCCAGATAAGGGTGCGGATCCTGTCCTTCATCGCCGAGCGGATCGATGAGGACTTCTGGGCCGGGAGGCTCGAGCGGGCCGCCCGGGCCCGGGAGCGCCTGCGCGCGGTGACCGACGCGGTGCGCCTGGTGAACTCCGAGGCGGACGGGATTCCCGGGCTCATCGTGGACCGTTACGGCGATTTCATCTCCTTCCAAGCCCTCACCTACGGCATCGAGGTACGCAAGCGCCTCCTCGTGGAGTTGATGGCGGGGCTCTT
>JAJRVI010000106.1 GCA_024277405.1 Fidelibacterota bacterium | reverse complement strand
GCGGAGAATCGGGTCCACAAGAACATACCTGGTCAAAGCTTCACTCTTGCGCAATTCCTCCCGATATTTATCCATCCGTTCCTTGACTTTCCGTAAAACCTCCAACAACTCTTCCATAGCGGTATCACCGGTTGAAGCATATTAACTCTTCTAAAAGAGAGCAAATTAATCTGATCAGCCGAACACGCTAAACTTGGGGCATAATGGCGACGTATGAGGATTTCCTGCGGTTGGACATACGGGTGGGGAGGGTGATCGCGGCGGAGCCGTTCCCCGAGGCGCGGGTACCCGCCTATAAGCTGACCATCGACTTCGGTCCCCTGGGCATCAAGCGCTCCAGCGCCCAGATCACCCGTCTATACCGCCCGGAGGAGCTCACGGGGAGGCTCGTAGTGGCGGTGGTGAACTTCCCTCCCAAACGCATCGCCGGCTTCTCCTCCGAGGTCCTCATCCTGGGGGCCGTGTTCGACGGAGGGAAGGTCTCCCTCCTCGTCCCGGACCACGAAGTTCCGCTGGGAAGCAAGATCCTTTGAACCGGGACCTAGCTCCCCGCTTGGAGGAGGTAATCGATGAACGCCCTCTCCGGGAGGGCCCCTTCGAAGCTCACCCGCTCGTTCATCACCACCTTGGGCACGGCGTAGACCCCGTAGCGGTTCGCCAGGTGCGGGAACTCCGAGGCCTCCACCATGTCGGCACGGACGAGCTCCGACTCCACCGCACACCGGTGCGCGAGCTGCACCGCCATGGGGCAGTAGGGGCAGGTCAGGGTGACGAAGACCTGGATATGAACGGGGTTCCTGAGTCCCTTCAGGGCCTCCTTTGCCTCGGGGGAGAGGCCGGAATCACCGGTAGAAGCCACCTTGATGGCTTCGAGGAGGGAGGAGAACTCGTACCCCGCCGGCACCCCGAAGAAGCGGATCCCGTAGTCCTTGCCTCCCTCCCCCAGGACCACGATGGCGGGGATCTTGTCGATCCCGTACACCTCCGCCAAAGCTTTAGAGCCCAACAGGTCGTGCGTTTCCACTTCCACTTTGTCCGAGAGGGCGGCGAGTTCCTCGGCCAGGCCCCGGGTCTCGGCGCAGTAGTCGCACTCGAACTCCTGGGTGAAGACGAGGAGTTTCACTTCACCGGAAAGCTCCGCGAACACCCGTTCGACCTCGCTCCTCACGTTCTCGTCAAGAAGGGCCATCCCTACCTCCTTTGCCCGATGAGATACGCGTACGCGGATAACGCCGCCTTGGCCCCCTCCCCGGCGGCGATGATCACCTGTTTCTCGGGGACGTCCGTCACGTCCCCAGCGGCGAAGACCCCGGGAACCGAGGTCCGGCACCGGCAATCCACCACGATCTCGCCCGCCTCGTTGAGCGCCAGGAACCCTTTGGCGAGGTCGGAGTTGGGGATGAGGCCGATCTCGATGAACACCCCCTGTACGGGCAGCCGTACCTCCTCCCCGCCTCCCCGGGGGCGGATCACGATCCCCTCCACCCGATCCCTCCCCTCGATCCGGACCACCTCGTGGCCGAAATAGGCCTTCACCTTTGCCCCCGCGGCGGCGATCCGCTCCACGAGCACCGGATCGGCCCGCCAACCCGGCATGATGTCCACCACGTAGACCCGGTCCGCGATCTTTATGAGGTCCACCACCGCGGTGGCGCCCGAGTTTCCCGCCCCGATCACGGCCACGTCCTTTCCCGAGAAGAGCGGGGCGTCGCACACGGCACAGTAGGAGACCCCGCGCCCCACCAGCTCCCGTTCCCCGGGTACGTTCAGGGGCCGGGACCGCTTCCCCGTGGCCACGATCACCGCCCGGGCGCGGATCTCCTTCCGCGTGGCGGTGGTGAGGACGAAGTCCTCGCCCCCCTTCCCCAGGGAGACCACCTCTTCCCCCACGGCGATGTCGATGGGATAGGCCTTCACCTGCTCCTCGAACTTGGCGGCGAGCTCCTTCCCGGAGATGTAGTGGTAGCCCATGTAGTTCTCGATGTCGGAGGTGAGGAGGGTCTGGCCACCGATGTCCCTGGAGACAAGAAGGGTATCGAGCTTCTTGCGGGCGGCGTAAACACCGGCGGTGAGGCCCGCCGGCCCCCCGCCCACGATGGCGAGATCGTAGAGGTGTCCCTCCCTCAATCCCTTCCCCGTTTCCGGCGCGACCAGGAACTTAAGCTCCTCCATCTTCGCTCCCTTCCAGCTCATCGAGAAGCGCGTACGCTCGACGGAGGTGGGGGATCACGATGGACCCTCCCACCAAGAGGGCGATCCCCATGGCCTCCACGATCTCCTCCGTCTTGGCCCCGGCTTCCACCGCCTTGGCCAGGTGGTAGGTGACGCAGTCATCGCACCGCAGGACCAGCGAGGCCACGAGGCCCATGAGTTCCTTGACTTTCCGGGGTAGGGCGCCTTCGCGATAGGCGGCGTTGTCCAGGGCGAAGAACCGTTTGGTGAGGAGGTCCGCCCGGGCGAGCACCTCCTGATTGAGCCTCTCCCTTTCCGCGAAGAAGTCCTCGATCCGGCCCATGGTCAGCTCGGCTCGTCCAGGAGGCGTTTCTCCCCCTCGAGCCCCTTTATCCCCGTCACGTCCTGGGTGACCTCGATCACGCCCAGGTACTCGCCGTTCCTTCCCCACACGGGGAAGTAGCGGATGTAGATCAGCCGTCCCCCGTGGTTGATCCAAAACTCCGCCACGTCCCGGCGCTTGTTCCTGAAGTCCTCCAGGATCCTCTCCACGATGTGGACGCTCTTTTGGGGGTGGCAATTCTGTACCTTCCGCCCCAACACCGCCTTGGTGCGCACGAAGGCCCGATCCCGCGTCTCGTTGAAGTAGCGGACGGTATCGTCCTTGTCCACGAAAGTGATATCCACGGGGAGCGTGTTCAGGATCGCCTCGAGCTCCTCCAGGGTAAACTTACCCGTGGGGAGCTCGATCTCGCCCCCTTCTTTGACCTCCCTGGTCTTGCCTTCCTCGCCTCGCCCCGCGGGCATGGGTGGAGGGGTGATGCAGCAGTAGCCGATGCCGTCGAACTCGGCGCGGATATCCCGCCATTCCCCCTCCCCGATCACCTCCATGGCGGTGGGGAAGAGGATGTTGTTCTCCTTGTAGAAGTGGGACATCATCGCCTCGAGGAGCCCCTGGGAGAGCTCCACCATTCGGGCCTCCTCGCCCCGCTCCAGGGCCCCTTTTATGGCCTTCTTGATCGCGCGGATCTGATCGTGCTCCATCCACATGACGGCGGGGGGCTCGGTGATCCCGTGTTTCTCCAGGTATGGGAAGAGCACGTTCTCCTCCCGGGTGTAATGGGACTCCGTCGCGAGGAGCTTCTCGAATATCCCCCGGAACTCCTCCCCCTTCTCCGGGGCGACGTCCAGGGCCTTCGCCGCCTCGAGGAGCGCCTTCCCCGCCTCGATCATGTGCCGGTGCTCCGCCATGAGGATGTGGACCGGGTGCCAGGGGGGCGCGATGGGCTCCGCCCCCTCCAGGGATCTGCGGAAGAGGGCGAGGTGCACCTCGCAGAGCTTGCGTATCTCCTCCCGAGGGATCCCCTCCCGCACGAGCTCCTGCTCTATCCTGGCGATCTCCAGGGGCGAGACGTCCCCGAGGATCTCCGCGAATTCCTCCGCCAGGGACTCCGGGCTCTCGCCCGCGTGGAGGCGCCGCAACAGCGCCTTCAGCGCGTCCTTCCGGCTGTTTCCGATGAGCTCGCTCATCCGCGTCTCCTTTCCGCGAGTTCCCCGATGGTGAGGGATTCCATGAACTCCCGCAGTCGGTCGCGCACCGAATCCCAGATGTCCGCGTAGGGACAGGTCTCGACGTGTCCCTCGCACGCATCGACGTTCAGCGGACAGTCGTTGAAGAACCGCTCGCCCTCGATGGCGTGGATCACATCGGCCAGGGAGACCTCGTGAGGGGATCGGGCGAAACGGACCCCCCCGCCCCGCCCCCTGGTGGAGACCACGATGCCCGCCCGCACGAGCTGAGGGAAGATCTTGGCGAGGAACGGGTACGGTATTCCCAGGTCGCGGGCGAGGTCCTTGATCTTCACCAGGCCCTTCTCGCCCCGCAGGGCGAGTTCGACCAGGCTGCTGACCGCGTATTTCACCGCCTGGGAAAACATCTCAGATAAAAAGATCCTTTTTGCTTTATTTTAGCCAACGGGAAATCCCCTGCAACCCGATCGGGGTGTCAACCCCTCATGGGGGGATATCTCCCGGGGGAGCTTCACCCCCGCTTCACCAGCTCGAGGAATTCATCCTCCGTGAGCGTGGGGATCCCCAGGGCGCGGGCCTTTTCGTACTTGGACCCAGGGTTCTCCCCCACCACCACGTAGTCCACCTTGCGGGAGACACCGGAGGCCACCTTGCCCCCGCGCTCCTCCACCAACCTCTTCGCCTCCTCCCGGGTCATGGAGGAGAGG
>JAJRVI010000105.1 GCA_024277405.1 Fidelibacterota bacterium | reverse complement strand
GAGGCCCGGGGACTGGGTGCCCTCGATCCCGTTCCAGCAGCGCTCGAAGCGGTTCCCCTCCATGATCACCCCGGGGCTTTCGTACACGAAGATCCCGGTCCCGAGGCCGAAAAAGGAGCAATCCCGTACCGCCGTATTGGGGGAAGTAGCGATGGTGATACCGGTCCCCCGGGGCGTCCCCCGGAGGAGACATCCCGCGATCACCACGTGGGCCGTGACCCCGGAGATGGAGATCCCCGTGCCGTCCCCCGCATCGATCTCCCAGCCGGCGATGATGTAGGGATCGTCGTGGGTCCCGCTTCCCCCGACCACCCCGTTCTCCGCGGTGAGATCGGCATCCGAGGCGATCACGATCGGGGCGTGAGGTTCGGCGCTGCAGGGGCCCGCAAGGGCAAGGACCAAGACAAGGAAGACGGCGAGGGATCCGGCCCTCATCGGGAAAGCCTCTCCGCGACGAGCTCGTCCATGGCGTCCACAAGCTCTTCCTCGCGCCCCCGCGGGATTAGGGAGGCGGCGGCGTAGTCGTGGCAGGCGTCGATGGAGCCCCCCACGCGTCTCGCCGCCTCGGGGAGGAGCCAGGCCAGCCCCGGCATCTCTCCGGCCACGATCCTCTCCTCCAGGGGACCAGGGACCCGCATGGAGATCTTCACCAGGTCCCACTCGAACCGGCCCAGGCCGGGGATCTCCGTGGGCATATCCTGGAAGCCGGCGATGTACTTGTCCGTGTCCACGAAGTCCATATCGCGGATCTCCATGCAGAACTCCCCCACGATCTTCACCCCCATGGGGGCGAACCCGTCACCCACGGAGAACCACTGAACGTACTCCGTCTTCCGCAGGGCCCCTTCGCGCAGGCGCCTCACCATGAGCTCGAACCGTTCCCGTTTCAGCGCCTCCAGCTCGGCCAACTTCACCTCGAACCCCCCGGAGGGCCCCGAGAGGAGCGCTTCCACCGCCACCTCCGGCCCGCCCATGGCGTAGCCCGCCGCCCCCAGGGTGGTGAGGGATTTCGCGAATTTCTTCAAGGGGATCTCCGCCCCGAACTTGACGAGGGTGTAGATCTCCCGACCGTCCGCTTCCTCCACCCGTACGTCCCCCCGGGCGGCCGCCTCTTCCAGGGCCTCCCGGTTCTCCCCCACCAGCCGCCCCCCGCGCTCGTGGGAGTCCCCGATGGCGCCGACAACCCCGAGGTAGGCCAGATCCCGGTTGTCCTCGTCCAGAACCCGGGCCGCGATCCAGGCGGCCGTGGCCGCGGAGATCTCCCGCTCCCCCGAGAGCCCGAAGAGCTCGGTGGAGAGGACGAACACCGCGGGATCATCTGTTTCCTCGGCGAAATGATGGTCCACGATCAGGGTCGGGGAACGGCCCCGGTTCACCTCGGCGATCATGGGGGCCGCCCGGGCCCCGAGATCCACGTAGAGCACGGGCGTCCCGGCGTGGAGGTCATGGATCCGGGCGTTGATGGGGGGATGCACCCGCTCCAGGGGGACGCGCGTGACCCGGAACCCTTTGCGGGCGAGGGCCGTCCCCAGCACCGCCGCCGAGGCGAGGCCGTCGGCGTCGTTGTGATGGACGAGCACCACCTCCCGGCCCCGCCGCTCGAGCTGCGCGAACGCCTCCCGTAGCGCCGCGATGTACTCGGCCTTCCCCATCCCTCAGCCCTCCACCGCGAGCATCTCGATCACCGAATCGAAGGTGAAATCCGGCTCGATCCCCAAGGACCGGAGCATCTCCTCGGTCATGGCCCCGCTCCGCACGAACACGGTGGTCATCCCCATCGCCTTTCCCGCGAGCATGTCGGTGTCCATGTCCCCCACGAAGGCGCACTCCGCGGGGGGAAGCCCCAACCGCGCCAGGGCTATCTCCACGATGTGGGTGGACGGTTTCCCGATGATTGCGTCCGGCTCGCGATCGAGCATGTAGGAGAGGGCCCCGATCACCGCCCCGGTGCCCGGGATCACCCCGTCCTTGGCGGGGAAGATCCTGTCGGGGTTGGTGGCGATGAACTTCGCCCCGGCGTGGTACAGGGCCCGCAGGGCCCCCGTGATGCGGTGGGCGTTGTCCTCCCGGATCCTCCCGGTCCCATCGAAGGCCGAGCCCACCACCACGTACTCGGCCACGAAGGGGTCCTCCACGAGCTCCAGGCCCGCGAGCTCCAGCTCCCGCCGCAGGCCCGGTGCCCCCACCATGTACACCTTGGCCCCGGGCCTCTCCCGGGCCACATAACGTGCGGTGGCGTAGGTGGCGAGGACGAGGTCGTCCTCGGTAACAGGGATCCCTAGGCGCCCGAACTTGGCGAGGTAGTCCTCCCGGGATTTGGTGGAGTTGTTGGAGAGGAACACCACCTTCTTTCCTCCCCGCCTGAGGCGCTCGATGGCCTCGGGGGCCCGGGGGATGGGATCCTCGCCCCGGCAGAGGACCCCGTCCACGTCGAAGATGAACCCCCGGCACTTCACCAGGGGATGATCCGGCCGTGTCTCCTTCAGCCGCTCCAACGTCCCGTCATCGGGGTAATAGAGGGCCACGGTTCACCTCCCGTTTCCGCCCCAAGAACTCGAGGAGATTTTCGAATTCGTCGGTCACGATCCCGTCCACCCCCATGTCCCGAAAGATCTCCCAGAGGTCCCTCCGGTTCACGATCCAGGGGTAGACGGCGATCCCCCGGCGGTGGGCCCCTTCCACCAGGCGGGGGGTGGTCTGGGCCCAGTGGGGTAGGAGGACCTGCGGGGAGAGCCGGTCCACTTCGTCCCAGAGGTTCAGCCACTCCCCCGCGCAGATCATCCCCACCCGGACCTCGGGGCAGAGCTCCTTGAACCGCAAAAGGGAGAGGTGATCGAAGGAAATGAGGGTCACCCACCCCAGGGCGTCCATGGCCTCCAGGATCCGGACGAGTTCCTCCTCGATCCAGGAGAAACTCGCCTCGGCGTGGCGGGTGCGTTTGAGCTCTACCAAAAGCCCTACCTCTCCTCCTACGAGCTCCAGGGCCTCCTCCAGGTAAAGCAAACCCCGGTGCTCGCGGCGGAGCTCCTCGATCTCCTCCTGGGTGAGGTACATCGTCCAGTTGTTGTGGCGCCCCAGTCCCTCCAGGAAGATATCGTGGAAAACGAGAAATCTACGTCCGCGGGTAGCCCAGATATCGATCTCGACGAGGTCCGCCCCGAGTGTCAGGGCCCTTTCGATCTCCTCCTTGCCATTCGCCTTGTGGGCGATGACCTTCATTTCTCTTCCGCGAGGGCGAACCCCCGCATGAACTGTTCCTGCAGGAGCATGAACACGATCAAGGGGGGGAGCATGGTGATGATGGTTCCCGCCATGGCCACGCCCCAGTTGAGCATACCCTCGGGACCGGCCCCGGTGAGCATCTTGAGGCCGATCTGGATCATCTGCTTCTCGTTGGAGGCGATGATGATGAGGGGCCAAAGGTACTGGTTCCAGATGTAAACGAACTGGATCACCGCCATGGCCCCGATGGTGTTCATGGACATGGGAACAAGGATCTGCCACAGGAACCGCATGGGCCCGATCCCATCCACACGTGCGGCGTCAACCAATGAGGCCGGGATCGACATGAAATGCTGTCTGAAGAGAAAGACCCCGGTGGCGGAGGCCAGGAAGGGGATGACCAAGGCCCAATGGGTGTTCCCCCAACCGAAGCTCCTCACCAAGTCGAACAGGGGAACGATCCTGACGGGAATGGGCATCATCAGCGTAATGAGGACGAAGACGAAGAGAAGATTTTTGAACGGGAACTCGAAGTACACCAGGGCCAGGGCCGCCAGCAACGACATCAGGGTCTTTCCCACCGTCACCGCCCCCGCGATGATGAATGTGTTGAGCATTAATCGCCCCAGGTGGTAATCCTTCCAGGCGATGGCGTAGTTCTCGGGGGCGGCGGGCCCTATGGCGAACGTGGGGGGATAGGAGAAGATCTGGGCGGTGGTCTGGGTGCTCTTTATGAGGGCAAAGAGCACCGGGGCGGAAATGAGGAACGCCGAGATGATGAGTCCCACATGCAGCAATAAGAGCATGCCCCTTTTCCTATACCAATAGGCAGTGCGTTTACTGGCCGCCATAGTGGACCCTCCTTCCCGTGGTGCGGAACTGGATCAAGGTCAAAGCCACCACCATGATGAAGAGGATCACGGATTGAGCCGCGGCCAATCCCCATTTGTGGAACCGGAAGGCGTCCTGATAGAGGTTGAAGATGAGGATGTTGGTGGCTTTATTGGGACCGCCTTCCGTCATCACCATGATGAGCCCGAACCCCCCGAAAAAGGCGTAGATCAGGTTCATGATCAAGAGGAAGAAGGTGGTGGGGGATAGGAGGGGGAAGGTCACCCGCCAGAACGTGGTCCACGGCCCGGCCCCATCCACCCTGGCCGCCTCCAGGATCTCGCCGGGGAGGTTCTGGAGGCCGGCGAGGAAGAAGACGATGTTATAACCGAGGTTCTTCCACATGGCGGCGATGGTGACAGCGAGCAACGCCAAACGGCCGTCGGTGAGCCAATCGGGGCTTATGCCGAAGAGCGCTTTCATGAAGTAATTGACCACCCCGGCAGTGGGGTTCAAGAGGAAAAGCCAAATGGAGCCCGCGACAGCCGGCGAGAGCGCATAAGGCCAGATCAAAAGGAGCCGATAGATCCGAGCCCCACGGATCTTGTGGTTAGCGAGAAGCGCGATGGCCAAAGAGATTGCAAGCCCAAGCACTACCACCCCCACGGCGAAGATGAAGGTGATGGTGAAACTGTGGAGATAATCCGCGGACGTGAAAAGACGGACGTAGTTCTCGAACCCCACGTATTTCCTGTGAAGCCCCATGAGGATGGCGCGATAAGTGCTCAGGCGGAAGGTCTGTATCACCGGGTAGTAGAGGAAGATGGCACACAGGGCGAGTGTGGGGAGCAACAGGAGGTACGGAAGCCATTTACTCGGGAACTTGCTCCTCATTTCCCCCTCTCAGCGCCGCAATTTTAAAGGGGGAGCCCCCCTTTGCAGAGAGCTCCCCCCTTGAGCCCGAAGAGATCAGCCGCCCACAAGCTCCTTGTAATCCTGGAGGGACTGATCGATGAGGGCCTTGGCCTCCTTCAGGGCCTCCTCGATACCCTTCTCGCCGGCGAGCACTGCTTCGACGGCGTCGAGAATGGTGGAGCGGGCCTCCACGAAGGTGCCCATGAGGGCCCCCTGGGTGGCGGTGATGAGCTTGGTCTCGATGAGCTGATCGAAAGCGGTGCGGTAGTTGGGGAACCGCACGAACCAGCCCTCCATGTCCAGCGCCTTAAGAGCGGTCTTGCGGATGGGGAAATATCCCGTCCCCTGGTGCCAGCGGATGGTCTGGGCCACCTGGGTCATCCACACCACGAACTCGGCCGCTGCCTGGAGCTCTTCGTCGGGGTGGTCCTTGGTCACCCACAGAGCGCCGCCGCCGATGATGACACCGTGGCGCTCAATTCCGTCGGGGACTGGGAGGAAGGCGGTGCCAAGCTCGAAGCCCTGCTCCACCGCGGCGTTCTCCATGGCGGTGACGTCGGAGGTGGAGGAGATAAGCATGGCGGACTGGCCGGAGACAAAGATCTGGCGCGCCTGCGACCAGGAGCGGCCCGGGCTTACCCACAGCCCCTCATCGTAGAGCTTCTTCCACCACTCCACGATCCGGATGGCGGCGGGATCCAGGAGGTTGATCTCGGTGGCGTATCCGGTGCGACCGTTATTATTGTTCACGAGATCCACCCCCTGTTCGGCCATCCACTGCTCGAAGAACCACGAGTGGACCGGCCATGTGATCCCGTACTCCGCCAGTCCGGACTCCACGACTTTCTTGCTGATCTCGTAGATATCGCTATAGGTGGGCTTGCGCGGGACCTCGATTCCGAGCTTATCCATGATCGTTTTGTTGTAGTAAACGATGGGGTTGGAGGAGTTCCACGGCATGCAGTAAAGGCGCCCACCGATGCGATAGTAGTTGAGCACCGGGTCGATGTAGTCCTCCCATGGGACGATGAGGTTGAACTTATCGATCAGGTCCTCCAAGGGGACGATGATCCCGGAGTCCACAAGAAGTTGGGTCCCCACCTCGAAGGAGTGGAACACGTGGGGGCCCGCCCCTGCGCGGGCGGCGGCCAGCGCCGCATTCAGGGTGTCGGTGTACGAGCCCTTGTACTCGACGGTAACCTCGATCCAGGGGTGGGTGAGGTTGAAGTCCTGGACCATGCGTTCGATGAAGGGCACGCGCCAGCCGCCCATGGCGTGCCAGAAGGTGATCTTGATCTTGTCCTGGCCCAGGGCCAGCCCGACCGCGAACAGCAACACCAACGAAACGACGAGGAAACGTCTCACCGTCAATACACCTCCTAACTTATTTGTCTTTCACGCTGAAAAACGCACTCCCTCCTTCCCTCTCACCCCCCTTCTACGCGAGATGGAGTTCCAGGTCCAGCTCGGCAAAGGCTGAGGCGAATTCGGGATCGATGTCGGAATCGGTGATGATGACGTCCACCTCCGATAGATCCACGATCTTCCCGTGGGTAACCACGCCGAACTTGGTGTGATCGGCGAGGATCACCCGCCGCCGCGAATGGCGCAGGATCTCGGCGGCGGTATCCGCCTCCTCCAGTGAGGGGATCGTCACCCCGTGTTCCAACGATATCCCGTTGGCGCCCAGGAACGCGACGTCGAAGTAAACGTCCTCCAAGGCCCTCTTCGCGAGCCGCCCCACCATGGCATACGAAACCCCCCGCAGATACCCCCCGATCACGTATACATCCACTCCGGGGACCTGGGTCAGCTCCATGGCGTGGTTGAGGGCGTTGGTGAATACCCGTAGGCCCAGGTCGGGGGGAATGGCCTTCACGAGCTGCATGGTGGTGGAGCCGTTCCCGATGAAGATGGCCATCCCGGGCTCGATGAGCTCGGCGGCCTTCCGCGCGATACGGCGCTTCTCCTCGATGTTCAGGGAGGCCTTTTCCTGGTACGAGGGTTCCGTGGTCACCCACTCCTTCACCATCGCCCCGCCGTGGATACGCACCAGCTTCCCTTCCCGGGCCAGGGCGTTCAGGTCGTTGCGGATGGTCATCTGGGAGACGGAAAACAACCGCGAGAGTTCCGAGGTCTTGACGACCCCCCGCCGACGGAGCTCCTCGAGGATGAGGCGGCGCCTTTGTTCGGTCAGCATTTGCGTTTGTTTTTCTTTTGTTGCGATAACATTATAGAAATTTGCACCTATTTGGTCAAGGGGAACCCCCGGACCCCGCGGCATGTCCCGCCCGCTCCCCGCGCACCACCTGGAGGAACTCCTCCACGAGCCGCTGCTCCGGCACCTTGGCCCGCACCACCTTCCCATGGGCGTAGATCGTCCCGTGCCCCTTTCCCCCCAGGATCCCGTAGTCGGCCCGGCGCACCTCCTCGAGCCCGTTCACCGGGCACCCCATCACCGCGATGGTCACCGGCTCCTCCATGTCCGCGAGGCGGCGGCGGAGCTCGGCGGCGATCCCGGGGATATCGATCCCGGTGCGGCCGCAGGTGGGACAGACCACGAAGCTCGGGCCCCGGTACCGAAGGCCCAGGGCCTTCAGGATCTCCCACGCCACCTCCACCTCCCGCACCGGGTCCCCGGGAAGGGAGACACGGACGGTGTCCCCGATCCCCTCCCAGAGCAGGATCCCGATCCCCACCGCCGATTTCACGGTGCCCTCGAGGTCCGGGCCGGGCTCGGTGATCCCCAGATGCAACGGCCAGCCCCCCTCCCGGGCGAGCAGCCGGTTCGCCTCCACCGTGAGGCCGACGTCCGCGGCCTTGAGGGAGACCACGATGTCCCGGAACCCCACGTCCTCCAGCAGGGAGATCTCCCACAGTGCGGCCTCGACCATCCCCTCGGGGGTCACCTCCCCGCCCTTCAGGAACCGCTCATCCAGGGATCCGGCGTTGACCCCTACCCGGATAGGCACCCCCTTCTCCGCAGCGCGGGCCGCGATCTCCCGGATCGCCGCGGGATCGCGGATGTTCCCCGGGTTCAGGCGGAGCTTATCCGCCCCCGCCTCCAGGGCCGCGCGGGCCAACCGCGGATCGTAGTGGATGTCGGCCGCGATGGGGACCGACACCTCCCTCTTTATCTCCCGAATGGCCCGGGCGGAGTCCATGTCCGGAACCGCCACCCGCACGAGCTCACAGCCCGCGGCCTGGAGCGCGCGGATCTGGGCCACGGTCGCGGGAATATCCGAGGTGGGAGTGTTGGTCATGGACTGAACCGCCACGGGGTTGTCGCCCCCGATGAGGAGACCCCCCACCCTTACCACCCGACTCCTCCTCCGCTCCATCGCGGTTTATCCTATCAGGATTCCCCGAGGGAGGAAACCGGGAACGAAGGAGGCCGGTATGAAGACCTACCGTAAGGAGCTTTGGTTCAATACCGAGGCCCGGATGGCCCTGATCAACATCACTCCCCAGGTGGAGGAGGCGGTGCGGGAAAGCGGCGTCAAGGAAGGGTTGTGCCTCGTGAACGCCATGCACATCACCTCTTCCGTCTTCATCAACGACGATGAGGAGGGCCTGCACGAGGACTTCCTGAAGTGGCTCGAGGGCTTAGCGCCATACGACCCGAAGCGCTACAAGCACAACCTCACCGGGGAGGACAACGCCGACGCCCACCTCAAACGCCAGATCATGGGGCGGGAGGTGGTGGTAGCGATCACGGATGGGAAGCTGGACTTCGGGCCGTGGGAGCAGATCTTCTACGGGGAGTTCGACGGCCGCCGCCCCAAGCGCGTGCTCATCAAGATCATCGGCGAATGATCCGGCTCAGGCGGAAATAGGCTTGCGTTCTCCTCAAGAAGGTGTATCCTTTCCCGTCCCCACCGGGGACGGAATTCAGGGAGCGTAAGGCAGGGAAGCCTTGGCGCCCGCCAGGGCTTTTTTCTTTTGTCCCGATCCGAGGAGGAAGGATGCACAAGGAAATAAACGTATATCGGGTGCGCAACATCGGTATCATGGCCCACATCGACGCGGGCAAGACCACCGTCACCGAGCGCATCCTCTACTTCACCGGGAAGAAGCACAAGATCGGCGAGGTCCACGACGGCGAGGCCACCATGGACTGGATGCCCCAGGAGAAGGAGCGGGGCATCACCATCACCTCCGCCGTGACCTCGGTCTACTGGCGCGACCACCGGATAAACATCATCGACACCCCGGGCCACGTGGACTTCACCGCCGAGGTGGAGCGGTCCCTGCGGGTGGTGGACGGGACGGTGGCCCTCTTCTGTGCCGTGGGCGGGGTCCAACCCCAGTCGGAGGCGGTGTGGCACCAGGCGGAAAAGTACCGTGTTCCCCGGATCGCGTTCATCAACAAGATGGACCGGGTGGGCGCGGACTTCTGGGCCGTGGTGGAAGAGATCCGTCGCGAGCTCTCGACGAACCCCGTACCGGTGGTGATCCCCATCGGGGCCGAGGAGGGGTTCCAGGGGCTGGTGGACCTCATCGACATGGAGGCGATCTACTTCGAGGAAACGCCCCACGGGATCGAGCTCCGCCGCGCCGGGATCCCCGATGCCCTTCGGGAAGAGGCGGAAGGAGCCCGGGAGAGGTTACTCGAGGCCGCTGCCGAGGCCGACGATGCCCTTCTGGAGAAGTACCTGGAGGGCACCGAACCCGGCCGGGAGGAGCTCCTCGCCGCCCTGCGACGGGGCACCATCGGGGGGACCCTCGTTCCCGTCCTCTGCGGCGCCGCCTTCCGCAACAAGGGGGTGCGTCGGTTGTTGGACGCCATCGTGGATTTCCTCCCCTCCCCCGCCGACGTGCCCGCGGTGGTAGGAGAATGGGGGGGCCGGGAGGAGGCTCGTGCCCCGAGCGACGACGAGCCCTTGGCAGCCCTGGCCTTCAAGGTCCAAGCCGATCGCCACATGGGGAAATTCACCTACGTCCGGGTCTACTCCGGAGTGCTACGTACCGGGGACCTGGTGCTGAACGCGACCCGGGGGGTGAGACAGCGGGTGGGACGTCT
>JAJRVI010000104.1 GCA_024277405.1 Fidelibacterota bacterium | reverse complement strand
GCTAGTACGAGGAACGCCTGTTGGCATGAGAGGAGGCAACGTTGGAGGGAACACCGCGGGAGGAGTTGGTGCGGAGGGCGGTGGAAGCCCGGAAACGGGCGTACGCCCCCTACTCGGGGTTCGCCGTGGGCGCCGCCCTGCTGGCCGCGGACGGGCGGATCTTCGCCGGCTGCAACGTGGAGAACGCCTCCTACGGCCTCACGGTCTGCGCCGAGAGGACCGCCCTGTTCAAGGCGATCTCCGAGGGAGCCCGGGAATTCGAGGCCATCGCCATCGCCTGCGGCGAGGGCCCCTGCGCCCCCTGTGGCGCTTGCCGCCAGGTACTGTACGAGTTCGCCCCGGACCTCCTGGTGATCATGACCGACGCCGCCGGGGGAGAGGTGCGCGAGGCACGGCTCTCGGAGCTCCTCCCCCGGGGCTTCGGGCCGAAATCGTTGGGGGCCTGAGGGGCTCACGGAACCGATGGGGCCGGGGGCATCCCCGGCCCCCTTCCCCCGGCCTGGAATTGGATCCCTCCGTGCGTAAAATGGCAAATTCCTATGGCGAAGATTTACCTATCGGGGCCGCGGGAGACCGCCCAGGTGCGGCTGAGCGATGGCCGCATCTTCGAGGGGCCGGTGGGCACCCCGTTGGAAGAGTTCCTCCACGCCGCCTTCCCCGATGCCCCCATCCCCTTCATCGCCGGGATAAGTGACGGCAAATTGCTCGAGCTCACCACCCCAATACGCGTCGACACGGAGATAAAACCCGTGTTCATCACCGATTCGGAGGGGATCCGCATCTACACCAGGTCCCTGGTGCTGTTGCTGGCGGCGGCGGTGGCGGAGCTCTTCCCCGAAGCGCGGGTGGTGGTGGATCACTCGGTCCCCTTCGGGGGCTACTACTGCTGGGTGGCCAACCGCCATCCGTTCACCGAGGAAGAGCTGTCGCTGATCGAAACGAAGATGCGTGAGTTCGTGGAGGCCGACCGCCCCATCGAGAAGGAGGTCCACCCGCTGGAGGAAGCGGCCCGCATCCTCGCCCAGGAGGGAAAGGCTTCCAAAGCGGAGCTCCTCATGGCGAACTCCCATGAGTCCGAAGTCCCCCTCTACCGACTGGGACAGGTGCGCGATTACTTCTTCGGCCCCATGGCCCCGTCCACCGGGTACCTCCGTTTCTTCGCCCTGAGCCCCTACCACCGGGGGTTCATCCTCCGCTTCCCCCGGCGGGAACGCCCCACCGAGCTCGCCCCGGTGGAGGACTACACCGCGCTGTGGCAGGTCTTCGAGGAGTACGGCCGCTGGCTCGAGCTCCTCGGCCTCCAGGACGTGAATACCATCAACAAGGCGATCGCCGAGGACCGCATCCGGGAGATCATCCTGGTCTCTGAAGCCCTGCATCAGGAACGCATCGTCCGCATCGCCGAGCAGGTGGCGGACCTACCCCCGGAGCGGCGCCGGATCGTCCTCATCGCCGGGCCCTCCGCCTCCGGGAAGACCACGTTCACCAAGCGGCTCTGCGTTCAGCTCATCTCCCAAGGCCTTAGGCCATATCCCATCTCGCTGGACGATTACTTCTTCCCCCGCGAGGAGATGCGGCGCCGGGGCCTGACCGATTTCGACGACATCCGGGCCGTGGACATCGAGCTCTTCCAGGAACACATGGCGCGGCTACTCGAAGGCGAGGAGGTCCAGCTGCCGCGGTATAACTTCGTCACCGGGGGGCGAGAGGACGGCCTGCGCCTGAAGCTTCGGCGCGACAACGTCCTCCTCATCGAGGGCCTCCACTGCCTGAACCCCGCCCTTCTCCCGGGGGAGCTGGGAGAGAAGGCCTTCAAGATCTACGTATCCGCCCTCACCCAGCTCAACCTGGACGAGCTGAACCGCATCCCCACCACCGATACCCGCCTCATCCGCCGGATCGTGCGGGACGCGGCCTTCCGCGGCTACGACGCCGAAAACACGCTCAAGCTATGGGGGAACGTGCGTCGGGGGGAGAAGCGGTTCGTGTTCCCCTACCAGGGCCGGGCCGACGTGATGTTCAACTCGGCGCTGGCATATGAGTGGGCGGTACTGCGCCCCCGGGCGGAGCCCCTACTCCTCGAGGTCCGCGACCCGAGATACCGCATCGAGGCCGAGCGGCTGTTGGGGCTCCTGCGGTGGGTGAGGCCCTACATCGGCCAGGAGGTCCCCCAGATCTCCATCCTGCGGGAATTCATCGGGGGATCCATCTTGCGGGATTACTTCCCCAACCCGTTCGAGCGCGCCACGCGCCGCCGCTGAATTCCCCGGCGTGCTCACCGGCGACCCTGTCCAAAACCGGGATCGATGGTGGGGCGAGTACCACCGGCCCGCGCCCGGGGCGACGGGGACGACGTCGCCCATGGAGTGAACGCCGCGCACCCCGCAACGTCGGGCCGCCCCCACGGCAACCGGGCCCCATGCCCGGGTTCCCGGAGCCGAATCCGATCCACCGGGACATCTCTGGGGCGGCCTCTACCGCATAGGGGGTATGGGGCCACGGTTGACGGCGTAACATCACAGTGTTACAATACCTCCCGCCGGGAAACCCGGCGCACGGGAGGAGGGATGAGGATGAACACCGTTCCATGGTGGGGTGCATTGGAAATCGAGCGGGCCAAGGCCCTGGAGCGGGAGATCCCCCAGGGACGGCCGGTGGACTCCCCGCCCTGGATAGAGAGGAGGCTCGCCCGGCTCGTGGCACGGGCCCGCAAGGCCGGGTTCACCCAGGCCGAGATCGAGGGGATCGTGCGCTGGGCCCTGAACCATGAGTGAGGAGCTCATCTCCAAGAAAGAGGTGCTGCGATTGACCGGGATCTCATACGGACAGCTCTACCGCTGGAAGCGGATGGGCCTAATACCGGAGGCGTGGTTCATCCGCCGTTCCACCTTCACTGGCCAGGAGACCTTCTTCCCCAGGGAAAAGATCCTCAAGCGCATCGAGGAGATCCTCAGGCTCAAAGAGGAACACTCCCTGGAGGAGCTGGTGCGGCTCCTCTCCCGGGAAGCGGCGCCCGAGAAGGTCACCCACGACGACCCCACCGCGATCGCCGTCATCGGGGCGGAGGGGAAAGACCTGCTTTGGAAGGAAGGGGCCTACACCTTCGCCGAGCTGGTGGCCCTGGCGGCGGGCGCGGAGGCCTTGCGTAACAAAACAAAGTTACATCAAGCCCGCCTCCTGGTGGACCTCCTCCGTCGGGGGGAAGATGACCTTCGGGCCCCCACGGGGATCTACCTCATCCTCGCGGAGAAGACGTTGGAGCGGGAGGGGATCTCGGTGCGCATCAGCTTCGCCGTCTCGGGACGGGATCCCCTGCGGCTGGACCCCGAATCGAAGGTCCTGGTGCGGCTGGACCTCGAGCGGCTCGTGGAGCGCGTGAAGCGGGAACTCGGGAGGTGACCCATGATTTTCCACGATGAGGAAAGGGAAGGAAACCGGCGTAAGGGGAACGTGTCCATCGCCGGCACGGGGAAGGTGGCCGGGGGCGTATACCATACCGTGAAGATCTCCGGATCGGGGAGGGTGGAGGGGAACCTCGAGGCCGAGGAGCTGCGCATCTCCGGTGCGGGCAAGGTGGAGGGGGCCACCAAGGCCAGGGAGGTGGTGGTCACGGGGGCGGGGAGGTTCGAGGGCCCGGTGGAGGCGGAGACCCTCCAGTGCTCCGGCGCCTGCAAGGTGGAGGGCGGCCTCCAGGCCAAGGAGGCCAAGATCGCCGGGACCTTCAAGGTGGAGGGCAACGTCAAGGCCCACTACTTCCGCTCCGGGGGCGTCCTCAAGGTGGAGGGGGACCTCGAGGCCGAGGTGGTCTCTCTCGCGGGGATCGTGAACGTCACGGGGCTGCTCTCGGCCGATCGGGTGGAGATGAAGCTCGAGGGGACGAGCTACGTGCGCGAGATCGGGGGCGAGGTGATCGAGGTGCGCCGCCGTCAGCGGGGCGGCCTCCTGGAGGAGCTCGGCATCCCCTTCTTTCGCCGCCCCGGATCACTTCAAGCGGCGTCCATCGAGGGGGACGATGTCTACCTCGAGGGGACCCGGGCCAAGCTGGTGCGGGGAAAGCGGGTCACCATCGGCCCCGGGTGCCGCATCGAGCGCGTGGAGTACGAGGAATCCCTGGAGGTGGACCCCGATTCCCGCGTGGAGGAGGAGGTGAAAGGATGATGAGGGCGCATCGGGAGGCCCATTGGTACAACGGTCTGATGCGCGCCAAGAGGACGATCCTGCTTCCCCTGTGGCTCATCTTCGGGCTGCCCGTCCACATCACTCGCACGGTGATGGGCGCGGTGTGGTCCGGGGTGGATGGGGCCGCGGGAGCGACCGCCGGGTTCCTGGCGGCGGTTTTGGGGGTGGCCATCACCATCCCGGTGGTGGCGTTCGTCCTGGGACTTATCCTCGCGCTGGTCCCATTGGTGATCGTCGCCGCGGCGATGGGGATGGCGTTCGCCCTCCTCACCTGGCCCTTCAGGTACTACCTCTGGCGCTTACAGCGTCGGCGCTCCTGGCGGCGTTGGTTCTATGGCCTCGATGAACCCGGGGATAAGGAGGATCCATGGCGGCGGTGAAGGGGAAGTTCGTCCGGGAGTTCCCCGTGGGCGAACCGGTGGAGCTCGTGGTCACGGCGGGCTCCGGGGACGTGGCGGTCCGGGGCGGAGTCACGGGCAGGGCCCTCGTCCGGGGTACCTACACCGTGCGCGCGATACCGCAATCCCGGGCCGAAAGGCTGGCGCAGCTGCTCGAGCGGGATCCCCCCGTGGAGATATACGGGCGGGAGATCCGGGTGGGCGATCTCTCGCGGTACACGGAGGCGCTCGGTCCGGGCATCCTCGGGGAGGCATTCGAGGGCATCGCGATCGACTACGAGATCGAGGTCCCCCAGGCCACGGAGGCCCGCATCGAGACCGGGGCCGGCGATATCGAGGTGGACGGGATCCGGGGCCCGCTCACGATCCACACGGGCTCCGGGGACGTGGAGGCCCGGGGGATCGATGGCGACCTCGAGGTGAAAACCGGCTCCGGCGACGTGGAGGCCCGGGGGATCGGGGGAGAACTCCGGGTGCACACGGGATCCGGCGACGTGGCCATCCACGGGGTGAAGGGCGACGTCGAGATCACCACCGGGAGCGGGGAGATCGAGGCCTCACGCATCGCCGGTGACCTCAACGTGTCCACCGGCTCGGGCGATTTGGCGCTGGAGGAAGTGGGCGGGGACGTGGAGGCACGTACCGGGAGCGGGGACATCCATTTGGAATCGGATATATCCCCGGGGAAAACGTGGAGGCTGCGGACCGGCTCGGGAGACGTACATCTCGCCCTGCCCGAGGGCGCCGAGTTCCGCTTGATCGCGGAGACGGAGTTCGGGGAGGTGCACAGCGACTTCCCCGGCGACTCCGACGCAGCCGCGGCCATCGAGGTCAAGACGGGCAGCGGGGACATCCACGTTCGGACCAAGCCAACGGCAAGAAAAGGAGGGGAGAGATGAGATTGCTCAGGGGACCGTTCTCGCCGGGAGGGGCGGCGGCGTTCTTCCTGTTTTCATGGGTCCTGCAGATGCTGTTCAACTCCATCGTGGTGGGGCACTTCGGGCTGTTGAAGCCCCTGAACTACTGGCAGGCCGCGGGGCTCCTCTTCCTCTCGATCCTGGCCTTCGCCTGGAGCGGGCGGGGGCTCACGCGCACCGTCCTCGGCTTCCTTCACCCGGACCACAGCGGCCTGCACGGGCTCGAGGTGGGGCTCTTCTTCCTCTTCGCCTGGATCTTCCAGGTCCTCTTCAACTCACTGATCGCGGGCTATTTCGGGCTGCTTGCGCCCCTGAACTACTGGCAGGCCGCGGGGCTCCTCTTCCTGGCCGTGATCCTCACCTTCTGGATGGGGTTCATGGGCGCCCCGCGGCGGGAGGTGAAGATCGACCTCTCGAACCTGGGCAAGCGCATCGCCGACGAGATCAAGAGGTTCTTCGAGGAGTGGTGAGCCCCTTTTCCGGAGGAAGACATGGGCCTCAGGGTACGGGAGTTCCGTAGCCGGGACCTCGACCGGGTCATAAAGCTCGTCCGGGCCTCCTTTCCCCGGGAGCTCGAGGTCTCCGGCTTCGATGAGGCCGCGGTGCGCAAGAGCGTCCGGATCTATGGGGTCCTCAAGGCCATCCAACGCCTGGCCCGGCGGCCCCACGCCCTCTTCCTCGTGGGCGAGGTGAGCGGGGAGATCGTGGCCGCCGTTTCCCTGAACCGGGAACGGGGATCGTGGTACATCGGGGCGCTGATGGTGGCCCCGGAGCACCGGCGCAAGGGGTACGGCCGCGCGATCCTCGCACACGCCTTGGACGTCGCCCGCGCGTACGGGGGAAAGCGGGCCCTCCTCCACGTCCTGGAGGACAACACCCCCGCTAAGCGCCTATATGAATCGGCGGGTTTCGTGCGGTTCGAGCGGGTGGTGCACATGGTGCGCGAGCCGCCCACGGGGGAGGAGGTGCCGCTTCCGGCGGGCCACGCGTTGAGACCGATCGGCATGTTCGACCCCTGGGCCGCGCGCCTCGGCTACGAGGCCATGGAGCCCGGGTCCCGGGAGGTCTACGGAGAGCCGGAACTCCCGCCGTGGTACCTGCGCCCCCTGATGCACCTGCAACCCGGGATAAGAGAACGGTATGCCGTGGTCCGCGGGGAGGAACGGGTCGGGGTCTACACGTTCGCGGCCCAGTTCCGGGAGAAGGGCGCGGCCACGGCCGGGATCTCCCTGCTCCACGAACACCGGGGAAAAGGGCTCGAGGAGGCGCTCCTGGGGAAGGCCCTCTCGCGAGCACGGGGGATCGGCTGCCCACGAGTCATCGTGCGGGTGGACGAGCGGAACGAACCCCTCCTTTCCGCCTGTGAAAAGTTGGGCTTCGAGCGCCTTTATGTAATGGAGGGCATGTACCGCGACCTTTAGGGGGCTAAATTTTACAGCTTAATTGGCTGTATAATTTGGCCGGAGGTGAGAGGATGAAGCTCAGGATCCAGGTAAACCTGCCCGAGGACCTCGTGCGTCAGATCGACGAGTTAGTGGGCCCCCGCAAGCGCAGCGAGTTCATCGAACGGGCGGTGCTGCGGGAACTGCGACTGGAGGCTCTCGACCGTCTCAAGGAGCTCAGCGAGAAGTTCCGCGGGCTGACCCTCGAGGACATTTATTACCCCTCCAGGGAGGAACTGGAGGAGCGGCATGGCTAAGTACGTCCTCGATGCCTCGGTGGCCGTGTCACTCGTGCTCCGCGACGAGCCGTTCCATCTCCATGCCATAGGCCTTTTCGAGCGGTTCGCCAAGCACGAACTCGGACTAGTAACTGTGCCTCTCCTGATCTTCGAGGTTGCGAACGCCCTTTGGAAGGCTGCAAGACTGGGGCGTATCGAACTCAACGACGCCCTAGAAGCGATTCGAAAAATAGCCGAGTTGCGGATTCCATCTCGCTATGTTGATCCGGAGGCGATGCTGAAACTCGCCCATAGGTACGGTCGGACCGTCTACGACGCTGCTTACCTCGCGCTGGCCGAGTGTGAAGGGGCGCCGCTAGTGACCGCCGACAAACGCCTGTACAACGCCCTCGATGGGAAGTTTGACCTGATCGCGTGGATCGAATCCGTAGAATGAAAAGCTGGAAGGCGCGTTTCTTCGCCATCTGGGCGGGACAGCAGGCGTCCCTTTTCGGGAGTTGGATCGCCCAGTTCGGCCTCGTGTGGTGGCTCACCCAGGAGACGGGCTCGGCCACGGTCCTCGCCACCGCTTCCCTGGTGGCCCTGCTTCCCCAGGTCCTTCTGGGCCCGTTCGCCGGGACCTTCGTGGACCGCCTCCCCCGCCGCTGGCTCATGGTGTGGGTGGACTGCGGGATCGCCGCGCTGGCCGGGCTTTTGGCGTTCCTCTTCTGGGCCGACGCCATAAAGATCTGGCACATCTACCTCGTGATGGCCCTGCGCGCGGCGGGCGGGGGCTTGCACTGGCCGGCCATGGCTGCCGCCACCTCGCTCCTGGTCCCCGAAAAGCACCTCACCCGCATCGCCGGCCTCAACCAGACCATGCGGGGGCTCCTCTCCATCGTCTCCCCGCCCCTGGGCGCCATCGCCGTCTCGTTCCTCCCCATGTACGGGGTGATGGGGATCGATGTGTTCACCTTTCTCTTCGCCGTGGCCCCACTCCTCTTCCTGGCCATCCCCGAGCCGGAGCGCGTTGCCGCGGCGAGGCCCACGTACTTCTCCGATCTGCGGGAAGGGTTCCGGTACGTGTGGAACTGGCGCGGGTTGTTCCTGCTTTTATGTCTGGCCGCGCTTTTGAACGGGATCGCCCAGCCCATGGGCTCCCTGCTGCCCCTGCTCATAAAGGACCACTTCGGCAAGGGGGCCATGGAGCTGGGCTGGGTCGAGTCGGCCTGGGGGATCGGGGTGGTCCTGGGCGGCCTCTTCCTCGCCGCCTGGGGCGGCTTCAGAAAGAAGATCCACACCATCCTCCTCGGCGTGGTGGGCATGGGCGTGGGGTTCTTCCTAGTGGGGTTCTTGCCCCCGGGCTGGTTCTATGTGGCGCTGGGGCTCTTCCTCCTCACCGGGCTGATGAACCCCATCGCCAACTCGCCGTTCATGGCCCTGGTGCAGAGCACGGTGGAACCGGGGATGCAAGGCCGGGTGTTCTCGCTCATGTCCAGCATGGCCCAGGGGATGGCCCCGCTTTCGTTGCTCCTCGCCGGTCCCTTGGCCGACCTCTTCGGGGTACGGTTCTGGTACCTGGTGGGCGGGGGAGGTTTCCTGATCTTGGGGGCGTCAGCGTTCGCGGTCCCCGCCCTCAGGAACCTCGAGGGATCCCGCCCCGTGGCGGCGGCCGTAGAAAACGGACATACTTGAGTCGATCGTGGACCTGAAGGAGCTAGAAAGCAAGCTGCGCGAATACGCACGGAAGAAGGGGCTGGAGGCCCTCTACCTCTTCGGTTCCACCGTCTCCGGGAAGCGCACCCCGTTAAGCGACATCGACATCGCCGTGCTCCTGCCGAAGGATATCCCGGAAGAAGAGTACTTCGCGCTTCGGCTGGAGATGATCGCCGAGCTCGCGGACCTCCTGGGTACCGATGAGATCGACCTCGTGATCCTGAACCGGGCCCCCCCACTCCTCGTGCACCGGGTAGTCACGCGGGGGAAGCTCGTCTACGCCCGGGACGACCTCCTCCGCACCCGCTTCGAGGCCCGCGCCATCCAGGAATACTTGGACATCAAGCCCTTGCTGGAGCTGCAGGGCCGTTACCTCCGGGAGCGCATAAAGGAGGGGAGATTTGGCGTTAGATCGTGAAACGATAGAGCGGCGTTTGGCCAAACTGGAAGAACACGTCTCACTCCTGGAGGAATTACGGCGGCTAAGCCGCGAGGAATTCCTGGCAACCCCGCGGAACTATTTGTATGCCGCACATCTACTTCAAGTGGCGATCCAGTGCGCCATCGACATCGGGACCCACATCGTGTCGGGACTTAACCTGGGAAAGGTTGATCGCTATGGCGATATACCTGTACTG
>JAJRVI010000103.1 GCA_024277405.1 Fidelibacterota bacterium | reverse complement strand
CAAGCAGCGGTGTTTCGACATTACGGTGGCCAATTGGGTGGGGGATTTCGCCCCGGAAACGATCCAGGTCATCCCCCTGATCGAGGACCGGGACCATCTCCTTGTGGCCGATGGGATCGTGGCGGAATACCTCCGGGACAAGGGGGTCCCCTACCAGCGCGTGTTCCTGGCGCGCTCCGACCCCGCCCTCAACTACGGCCAGGCGAGCGCGGTCCTGCTGGTCAAGGTGGCGCTCGCGCGCCTCGCCCGCCTGGAGCGGCGCGTGGGGATCCCCGTCCTCCCCATCCTGGGGGTGGGATCGGCCCCGTTCCGCGGGAATTTCTCGCCACCGCGAGCCGGGGAGATGGTGCGGGAATACCCCTCGGTGCAGACCTTCACCGTCCAGTCGGCGTTCAAATACGATTACCCCGAGGGCGAGGTGCGGGAGGCCATCTCTTACCTCAACGCCACCCCTAGGCGAGAAGCCCATGAGGTGGACGAGGGAAAATGCCTCGAGCTCATCCACAGGATCTCCGCCCGCTACGCCTCCTGTGTGGCGGTGTTGGCCCCGGTGGTCAACGAGCTGGCCCGCTACGTCCCGCCCCGCCGGGCGCGGAAGCTCCACATCGGCCTCTTCGGCTACTCCCGGGAGCTGGACGGCCACGACGTGCGGCTCCCCCGGGCGATCACCTTCTGCTGCGCCATGTACTCCCTGGGGATCCCGCCCGAGGTGCTGGGGCTCGGGGCCCTGTCCGGGCGGGACCTCGCCGCCCTGCGGGAGGCGTACGTGAACTTCGACCGCGACATGGCCGATGCGGTGCGGTACCTGAACCCGGCCGTCCTGGAGCGCCTCTCCTCACCGGTGCGGGAGGAGCTGGAACGGGCGCTGGAGCTCTTCCCCGTGGAGCCGGACGAGGAGCACGCCGCGCGGACGGGCCGGATCTGGGCCCTGTTGCAGGAAGGGGAGAGCAACCGCTCCCTGTTGGTGGAGGAGATCGTCAAGGCCGCGGCGCGCCGCCGCTTCCTCGGCTGAGGCGGAGGGCCACCCAAAGGTGGGTGTAGTCGGAGCGGGGGTTCCAGAACAGGTAGCCGTCGGCCCCCATCTCCACCGCCGCCCGCACCTGGGCCAGGATGTACTGGGGGAGCGTCATCCCGGGGGGGATGTCCATGTCGAACGCCTGGAGGTACGGCCGGAAGGGCTTTTGCACCCGCGCCATCCCGTGCTCCAGGGCGAGCCGGACCGTGCGATAGGGATCGGCCTTGAGCTCGGGCTCCACGTAATGGGAGGGATAGAGCATGGGGGAGATCACGTCCACATACGGGGCCATCTCCTCCAGGCACTGGCCGATGGGGTCCTTCTTCTCCTTGTTCCAGGGCCAGAGGACCCTCCCGAAGAGGTCGATGGAGATCGGGACGGACAGGGCCTCGCGGGCCCGGGCGAGGAAAGCGTTCACCGCCGCGTACCGCTCGGGATAGCTGCCCCCGATCTCCCCGTCGTCGGGGAACCGGATGTAGTCGAACTGGATCTCGTCGAAACCCAGGGCCTCGAGCTCCCGGGCGATCGCCAGGTTGTAATCCACCGCCCGCTCGTCCGAGGGGTAGACCCACCTCCCGTCCGGATACCCGAGGTGCTTGGATAGGAGGGGATCGTAGAAGAGGACCTGGCGGGCGATGACGTAGATCCCCCGGGCACGGAAGAGCTCGACGAGGTCGGGGAGCTTCACGTAGGGGACGGCGGCACCGATCTCCCGGGCGAGGGGAACCTGGGATCCGTAGCCCACCGTCCCGTGCATGTCCTTGACGCAGATCACCACCGCGTTGAGCCCATATTCGGAGAGCTTTTCGGCGATCGTTTCCGCGAACCCCGGCCGCGAGAGGGCGTAAAAGGAAAGGTGTATCCCCATCTTCCCATGGATCCCCTCCGTCCGGCCCTCCCCACGCGTTTCCGCGGGAGGGGGTGAGGGATCGCCGGTCCCCGCGGCGACGGGGGGAGGGGAGGTGTCGGGGGCTTCCGGGGGGATGGGGGCGATGGCCGGCCAGGCCAGCCACAAAAGGAGCCCGAGCGTTGCCATGATCCGCAGGGTCGACGTCTTCCCCCACATCGGTAGCGATGATAGAGGCCCCGGCCACGGACCGGGGGGAAAAAGGTCGCCCCCGGGGGCGAACCTCGCGCCGGATATCTCGCCCGCCGCGCACAAGCGGGGAACGCCGCGGACGGGCTGCGTCGCTACAGTCTTCGCTTTTGAGCCTCTCCCTGTAGCGTCGGGGTTTATCCCCGACGTTTCGGGGGTTTGTCCCCGACGTCCTGTGCCCTAAAGCGGCTCGGCCGCGGGGGCCGGCCCGGGGGTTAAAATGGCGGGGATGCCGGCCTACAGGCTCGGGATCATCGGCTACGGCGGATTCGGGCAGTTCCTCCACCACGCCTGGCGTGAGCTCCCCGGGGTGGAGGTCGTGGCCGTCTTCGGCCGCCGCAGGACCCCCAGGCTCCCCCCGGGGGTCCGCTATTACAACGACTGGCGGGCCCTCCTGGAGCGGGAGGCGTTGGACATCGTGGCGATAGCCACCCCGCCCGCCACCCACGCCGAGATCGCCTGCTACGCCATGGAGCGGGGGATACACGTCCTGATCGAAAAGCCCCTCGCCACCACCCTGGAGGACGCCGAGGAGATCATCGCCACGGCCGAGCGCACCGGTGTCCGGGCCGCGGTGGACCTCATGATGCGCTACAACCCCATCCTCGCGGGACTCAGGGAGATCACCCACGGTGGCCTGTTGGGGAGGCTGTTCCGGGTGGACGTGGATAACTACGCCGCGGAGGATTCCCTTCCCCCCGAGCACTGGTTCTGGGATTGGGGGCTCTCGGGAGGGATTCTCGTGGAACACGGGGTCCACTTCTTCGATCTGGTGCATTTCCTCACGGGGAACGCCGGGGTGGAAAGGGTCTCGGGGGCCCTGTGGCGAACCGGGGAGCGGGTGGACCGGATGTGCGCCCAGGTCCTCCACGAGGGCGGCCTCATCGCCACGCACTTCCACGCCTTCACCCGACCAGGGCTCACCGAGGAGACGAGGATCACCATGGCATACGACCTGGCCACGGTGGAGCTTTCCGGGTGGATCCCCCTTTCCGGGGGAATCCGGGCGCTGATCAAGAGGGAGGACATCGCGCGCCTGGCGTCCCTGCTCCCGGGCCTACGCATCGAGGAGGAGCGGGCGGTGGAGGAGCTCCAGGATGTCTCGCGGCCGGAGGGCTGGGGGGACGAGTGGCCCCTCCCCGAGGCGACCGGGCGGCGTGTCCGCTCCGGGGGACGGGAGTACTACGTGGAGGCGTTCGTCCGGGGCACCTTCGCCCTGGGGCGCGGCAAGGCGGAGGTGTACGCCGACTGTCTCCGGGCCCTCATGGAGGACTTCCTGCGCCACATCGAGGACCCCTCCCACCGGATGCGCGTCACGTTGGAGGACGGCCTCCATTCCCTCCGGGTGGCCCTCCTCGCCACCGCGGACGCCCTGCGGGGATGAACCTCACCTCCCCCTCCGCCATCCGCGAGATCCTTTCCCGCCGTGGGATCCGATTGAAGAAAGAGCTCGGCCAGCACTTCCTCGCCGACGGGAACGTCCTCCGCAAGATCCTGGCCGCCATAGATCCCAAGGGGGACGAGATCGCGGTGGAGGTGGGGGCGGGGATCGGGACCCTCACCTGTGCCCTCGCGCCGCGGGTACGCAGGCTCTACGCGGTGGAGATCGACCGACGCCTCGTGTCCATCCTCCGGGATCACTGTACCGGGTTCTCCAACGTGCAAGTGATCCCGGGGGATTTCCTCGAGCTTCCGCTGGAGTCCCTCGATTCAGGACTCCTCGTGGCGGGAAACCTTCCCTACGCCATCACCAGCGAGGTCCTCCTCAAGCTCGTCCGGGAGAGGGAACAAGTGAGTAGGGCGGTGTTCCTCATCCAGTGGGAGGTAGCGCGGAAGCTCGTCGCCCCGCCCGGCCCGGAACGCTCGCGCCTGGGGGTCCATCTTTCGGCCTATTACGGGCTGGAGCTCCTCTTCCGGGTGCCGAGGGGGGCCTTCTTCCCCCCGCCGGAGGTGGACGGGGGCGTCGTGCGCCTCGTCAGGCTCGCGGAGCCCCGGATCTCCACCCCGGAGAAGGTGTTCGAGGAGGCGCTGCGCGTGCTTTTCTCGGCGCGGCGGAAGACCCTGCGGCGGGTCCTCTCCTCCCGGTTCGGGAGGGAGGCGGCGGAGGCGCTCATCGCCGAGCTGGGCCTCGACCCCGGGGTCCGGGCCGAATCCCTTCCCCTGGAGGCGCTGGACCGCATCGCGGCCTGGCTCCACTCCCGCGGCCTATTGGCGGCTCAGTAGACCCGGACCGTGATCGAAAAGCTCCCCGCGCTTTCCTCCTCCCAGGGGCGGAGGTACGCGAACGCGAGGACGCCGACGCCCTCCTCACGTGCTTCGTAGCGGAAGAAGAAGGTACCTCCTCCGCCCACGAGCGCGGTGGCGGGGAGGTACTCGACGCCCTCGAGGCGCGCCAGGAAATCGGGCTCCTCTATGGGGGCCCACCCGTAGCCGGTGGTGGGGTTTCCGGGCAGGGCGACCATGAGCATCTCCTCCCGGCGTAGCGTGATCTCCGCACCGTTTTCGTCAGCCGTGACGAGCCTGTAGACCCGGAGCGAGATCCCGCACACCGAGGCCCAGGCCAAGCCCGCCCCGGTGGGGAGGCCCCCCTCTTCCGGGGCCACCTCCAGTTCGGCGCGGAAGGTGCCCACCGAGGCCTCCACCACGGCGGTGTACCGCCCGGGGGGCACGGGCGTCCCGGAGGGAGCGGCGAGGTCCCAACGCCCCACCCACTCCGCCGCCTCCACGGGATAGGGGCGGGCGGTGTCGCGGAATACCTCGGCGCCCCCCTCGTCCAGGATGCGGAACGACCGGATGAGTAGATCGCCGCACATGCACGGGCACGGTTCCCCGCGCACGAGCTCGAGGGCGACCTCGTCCCCGGGGGAGAAGGTGAAGACCCCGATCGTCGCCTCGACCCCGTCCCCGGCGATGGCGAGGCCCTTGGCGGTGACCTGGGCCAGCGAGACGGTGGGTAGGCCCAACATGGCCAGCAGGATGAGCACGCTGCGCACGCAAATCACCTCCATTTAGGGTACACCTCGCCGGGCCCGGGGTTCCCGAACGGCCTCCTCACACCCCGCCGGACCGGTGGACCACCTCCCCCTCGATGAGGACGAGCTCCACCCGGCTCCGGGCGACGTCGAACGGATGCGCCGCCAATACCACGAGGTCGGCGTCCTTCCCCGGGGCGATGGAGCCCACCCGGTCGTCGATCCCCAGGATCTCCGCGGGGTACAGGGTGATGGCCTTGAGGGCCTCGCCCTCGTCCATCCCCTCCCGCACCGCCAGGGCGGCATCGAACAGGATGTACTTCACCGCCGACATCTGGTCGGTCTGGATCGCCACCTTGACCCCGGCCCGGGAGAGCTCCACCGGGTTCCTGGGGTCCATCCCCCGGAGCTCGTACTTGGTGCGGGAAAAGAGGATCGGGCCCACCACGCACGGGATCCCCCGCTCGGCCAGGATATCGGCCACCTTGTAGCCCTCGGTGGCGTGGATGAGGACCACGTTCTTTATCCCGAACTCGTCGGCGATCCTGAGGGCCGTCATGATGTCGTCGGCCCGGTGGCAGTGGATGTGGGCGGGGAGCTTCCCCGTGAGCACCTGGGAGAGGGCCTCGAGCCTGATGTCCACCTCGAGGGGTTCCCCTTTTTCCTCGGCGTGCTTCTTCTTCCCCAGGTAGTTTCGGGCCTTGGTGAGCCACTCCCTGAGCAGCCCCGCGTTCCCCATGCGGGTGGAGGGGAGCTTCTTCTGCTCCCCGTAGACGCGCTTGGGGTTCTCGCCCAGGGCCATCTTCATCCCCGCGGGGGCCTTCACGAGCATCTCCTCCACGGTGCGCCCGCGGGTCTTCACCACCGCGGTCTGGCCCCCCACGAGGTTGGCGCTCCCGGGGCCGGTGTTGATGGCGGTGACGCCCCAGCTGCGGAGGTCCGCGAAGGCCATGTCCTCGGGGTGGATGGCGTCGATGGCCCGCAGGTGCGGCGTGATGGGATCGGTGATCTCGTTCCCGTCGCTCTGTTGCCACCCGATCCCATCGGGGAAGAGGCCCGTGTGACAGTGGGCGTCGATGAGCCCGGGGATCACGTACTTCCCGGAGACATCGATCACCTGGGCATCGCTCGGGACATCCACGTCCGTCCCCACCGCCTTTACGGTCTTCCCCTCCACGAGGACCGTGGCCCCTTTCAGCTCCTCCGTGGGCGTGAGCACCGTCCCCCCAACGATCGCCAGCATCCTCCCTCCTTCGGTAAAGATGTGCCTCCCCTTCTAGCCTCCAGGGAAGGGAAATTCAAATCGAACACGGAGAACGACTTCCCGAAATTATTTCCCCAACACCAGCCGGATCCCCTGGCTGAAATGGCGGCTGAAGGCGAGGAAGACGAGGAGAATGGGTAGGGTGAGGATGGTGGCCGCGGCGTATAGGGGGCCGGGGTAGGGGTTGTAGCTGCTCTGGATGGTGGCGAGGAGGACGTTCAGGGTCCGCATGGAGGTATCCTGCACCACCACCAGGTCCCACAGGAGCTCCTCCCAGCGTGCCATGAAAAGGAAGAGCGCCACGATGATGGTGATGGATTTGGACAGGGGGACCATGATGCGGAAGATGATCCGCCACTCCGAGGCCCCGTCCACCCGGGCGGAGTCGATGATCTCCTGGGGCACCGACTTGAAGAAGCTCGTGTACATGAAGATCGCCCACACGCTCATCGCCTTGGGGACGATCATCGCCCAGTAGGTGTTGAACCACCCGAACGCCTTCACCAGGAGGAAGGTGGGGATGAGGAGGATCACCGCGGGGTAGAACATCTGAAAGAGGATGAAGTTGTACACGAACGCCCCGCCGCGGAAGGGGAGCTTCGCCAGGGCGTAGCCGATGATGGCGGCACTCAAGACCATCAAAGAAGTGGAGGAGACGCTCACGATGACGCTGTTGAGGAACGCTCGGAGCCAGGGCTTCGCCACCAGGGCCTCGGTCCCGGTGAAGAGCCAGATGTAGGAGCGCAGGGTGAGCCTCGAGGGGATGAAAACCTTGTTCACCTGGTCCCAGGGGGCCAGGGACTGGAGCACCATGTAGATGTAGGGAAAGATTGAGATGAGGAGCAGGATCACTGCCGCCGCGTACTTCAGGCCCGTGAAGGTCGCCTTGCGCCTATTCATATCCCAACGCCCTCCCCCATCGCTGCATCAGCCTGCGCACGATGAGGACCGAGGTGAACGTGACGGCGGCGTTGATGAAGGAAATCGCCGCCCCGTACCCCGCCCGGAGGTTCTGGAAGACCTGGTAGTAGATCTCCAGGTACCAGGTATGGGTCGCCCGCCCGGGGCCTCCCCCCGTGAGCATGAACGGCTCGGTGAAGATGGCGAAACACAGCCCCACCGCCATGATGAGCACGGTGTAGAACGCGGGGTAAAGCATGGGGAGGGTGATGCGGAAGAGCTTGGTGAAGAACCGCGCCCCGTCCAGCTCCGCTGCCTCGTAGAGCTCATGGGGGATCGATTGCAGCCCCGCCAGGAAGATCAGGGCGTAGTAGCCGGAGAACTTCCACGCGATGAGGAGGCTGATGATGAACACCGCCAACACGGGGTGACCGAACCAGTTGGGGATCGTACCGAACAGGGCCTTGAATATAGGTGCCGCGGGGCTGTTGTAGGCCAGGATCCCCCTCACCACCAACGCCACCGCCACCCCGGAGGCCAGGTACGGCATGAAGAATCCCACCGAGAAGAAGGCCCGGCCCCAGGGGAGGCTGTTTATAAGGAGCGCCACCGCCAAGGATTGCACCAACACCATGGGGAGGAAGAACCCCATGATGCGGTAGGCGCTGAAAAAGGCCGCGTGTACCCGGGCGCTCTTGAAGGCCCTGACGAAGTTATCCAGGCCCACGAAGTCGATCCGGGGGGAGATCAGATTCCAGTTGGTGAATACGAGCCACAGGCTCCAGGCGAGGGGGATGGCGAAGAAGACCAGAGAATAAAGGAGGTAAGGGGATGTGAGAATCCATCCCCTTACCTCCATCCACCGCGCTGCCCGTCTACGGCCCAACTACCACCTCGAGGAGCTCACTCCTCCAGGAGCGATAGTATCTCGCGCTTCGCGTCCTCCCAAGCCCGCTCCGGGCTCTTCTGGCCCAACAGCGCGGGGATCATGCCGTACTCGGAGAGGGTGGTCTGGATGTCCTGGACCTTGGGGGTCTTGAGCGGGGGCACGGCGTAGGGGAGCTCCTCGGCGTAGGGGATCAGCTCGGGGGTCTCCGCGAACACCGCGGCGAAGGCGGGGTTGGTGGTGAGGTCCTCTCGCAGCGGCAGGAGGTTGGTCTGCTTGAACCATGCCACGTCGTTCTCCGCGGAGCTGAACACCCACTTGATGAACTCCCAGATGGCGTTGATCTGCTCGTCGGAGGCGCCGGAGGCGTGGGAGGAGTAAATGACGATGCCCTTGGCGTCGGCGAAGGTCTTGTGGGGTCGCACGTACCCGAAGCTGGCCGGCACCGGCGGCGGGGCGAACACGAGGTTCTCGCCGAACTTGAGTTCGGGGAAGTTCTCCTTCATCCACGGGATGCCCCACGGGCCGAAGTTGGTCCAGATACTGAGCCCGGTCTGGAAGGGGTTCTCCGCCGGCTGGGTGAGGAGGAGGTCCGCGGCGTTGAGCTCCTGGAGGAACTTGAACACGGTGATCACGGCCTCATCGTCGGCCACGAGTTTCCCGCCGGAGATGAAGGGATTCCCGTCGCTGGCGGCGTTGTAAAGCATGAAGAAGTCGAACCACCGCTGCCACCAGGTGGGCTGGACCAAGGCGGTGCGGGCCCAGAGGAACTTATCGGGATAGACCTCCTTGAGCTTCTTGCCCACCGCGAGGATGCCCTCATAGGTGGCGGGGGGCTCGCCGAAGCCGAGCTCCTTCAGGATGTCCAGGCGCCACGCGAACAGCATGGCGTTGGCGTAGATGGGGAAGATGTAATAGTTGCCGTCGCCGAAGACCCAGCCCTTGATGGCGTTGGTCATGCGGCGGGCGGCGATGAGGTCGGTCCAACCGGGGAGCTCGTTCAGGGGGATCACCGCCCCGGCCTCCACGAGCTGCGCCCCGAACCCGGTGAAGATGTTCTCGGAGGCGGTGGGGGCGTTGCCGCCGGCGATGGCGGCGAGGATCGTCCCCTCGGAGCCCTGGGGACCCTCCACGATGGCTTGGACGGTGATCTTCACGTCGGGGGGCTCGGCCATGGAGGCCTCGGCCATGGAGCGCCAGAAGGCCT
>JAJRVI010000102.1 GCA_024277405.1 Fidelibacterota bacterium | reverse complement strand
CTCGAAACCGATGGAGCGACGTCGCGCACAAGCGCGACGCTGCCTTTCGCCTGTAGCGGCGGGCTTTATGCCCGACGTCGACCGAGGTTGAGGGACATTTGTCCGTGATATTTGGCACGCTTGTCCCGCGTGCACGGCCCACGTGAGGTTTCGTTGGGGTCACGATGGGCGTCCAATTGGGGCCAGGATGCTGTACGCCGAGATCGACCTCGTGGCCCTGCGGGACAACCTGCGGCGGATCCGCGACCTCCTGGGGCACACGGGGCTGTTGTTCGTGGTCAAGGGGGATGCCTACGGCCACGGCCTCGAGGAGATCGTTGGGGCCGCGGCGGACCTCGTGGACTGGTTCGGGGTGGAGTCCCTCGGGGAGGCCCGCCGGGTCCGGGCCGTGGGGGCGACGAACCCCGTCCTCATTATGGTGCCCCCTCCCCCCGAGGAGCTCCGCGCGGTGCTCCAGGAGGGGTTCCACTTCGTGTTGGGGGACTGGGAGCTCCTGCGCGAGGCGGAACGTGCCGCCGGGATAACGGGGAGGCCCGCGTTCGTCCACATCCCCGTGGACACCGGGATGGGGCGCTACGGCTTCCTCCCGGAGGAGGTGGAGGGGCTGCTGGGGGAGCTCTCCCACTGTTTGGGCGTGGAGGCGGTGGGCATCTATTCCCATCTCTCCTCCGCCCACCGGGGGTCGGCGGACGACATCGCCTTCACCCGCACCCAGATCGAGCTCTTCCTGGACCTGCTCCTGCGGCTCGAGCGGCGCGGGGTGCGGTTTCCCTGGGTGCACCTCGCCAACTCCTCGGGCCTCCTCTCTTTCCCCGAGACCTCTTTCGAGCCCTTCAACCTGGTCCGGGTCGGCGCGGCGGCCTACGGTTACGTGGATGGGTTCTGGCGGAAGTGGGGTCTGCGCCCGATATCGCGGGTGTGGAGCCGGGTCGTCGCCGTGCGGGATCTGCGGGCCGGCTGGCCCGTGGGGTACGAGCGCCGTTACGTCACCCCGCGACCGACCCGGGTCGCGCTCCTCGGGGTCGGGTACCGCCACGGCCTGGGGGAAGCCCTCAAGTGGGCGTGGGTCGGGGGGCGACGGGCTCCCCTCATCGGGCGGGTCGGGATGGACAGCGCCGCCCTCGACGTGACCGAGGTCCCGGGGGTCAGGCGGGGCACCGAGGTGCTGCTTTCCGACGGGAGCGGGGAGAACGTCGATGGTTGGATCCTGCCGGCCTTGGTCCCCATGCTCTCGCGGGCGGAGAGGACCTGGCGGAGGGTCCCGGTCCAAACGGCCGTGGGCTGAGGACACGGGCCGCCGGGTTCCCCGCTGCGCAACCGTCCCTCTCCCCCCAGTTCCCCCCGCTGAATCGCGCCGTCCGTTCCCCCCTGCCGCGGGGGTAGAATGGGGACGCGATGGACGAGGGTATCCTGGGGATCCTGGCGGTGATCGCGGTCGGCGCGGTGATCGTGGGCCTGATCCTGGCGGCCCCGCCCGCGCCGGATATCGAGGCCCCCGGGCCGCGTGAGGCGGTGGAGAACCCGGCGCGGGTGGTGATCCGGGGCCTCTCCGAGGGCGCCGAGGTGGGGGTCAGGCTCCGGGATTCGCTGGGGAGGATCCTCGTGGAAAAGGCCCTCGTCTTCCGCGGCGGCCGCGCCGAGGGCCTCCTCTATTTCGACGTTCCCGGCACCGACGAGGGCGTCCTCGAGGTCTTCTCCCCCTCCGACGGGAGGGTCATCGCGCGGCGCCCGGTGCGCTTCCCCCGCGAGCGGGGGCTCTGGGTGAAGGTGTTCCTCCTCGATCGTGATGGGAAGCCGTTCCCCGCCGTGCGGCGGATCCCGGGCACCCCCAGGGTGGCCACGGAGGCGCTCCGGGCGTTGCTGGCCGGCCCCACCCTGATCGAGGAGCGGGCGGGGATCTGGACGGCGGCCCCCGCCGGGACGGGCCTACGCGCGCTTTCCATCTCCGCCGGCGTCGCGAGGGTGATCCTCGAGGTCCCGGATCCCCGGGCCCCCGCCCTGGGGCTGTTCTCCGCCCAGGTGAGGGAGACCCTCCTGCAGTTCCCCACCATCGCGGCGGTGGAGATCGAGTACGTCCCCCGTTGAGGGGCGGCGAAGCCGACCAACGTCGGGCATAAAGCCCGACGCTACAGGTCTGTAGCGTCGCATTTCATATGCGACGTTGCTCGCCCGACTTGTGGACCGTGATCCCGGCCGCTAATTTCGTGGGAGAAAGGGGGGAGAATGAAGGCTCTCATCGTGGAGGCATTACGCCGGGTGTCCGCCGATTACGCCGAGGTCCGGTGGGAGGAGTTGACCCGCACCCGGATCGCGTTCCAGCGCGATCAGCTCATGGCCCTCGAGTCGTCGAGCGAGTCGGGAGGGATCGTGCGCGCCCTGGTCGACGGGGCGTGGGGGATCGCGGTGTTCACCGATCCCGAGGAGATCCCGCGGAAGCTCGAGGAAGCGGCGGGCCTCGCCCGGGCCTCGGCCACGCACGTCCGGGAGAAGATCCGCCTCGCCACCGTGCAGCCGGTGGAGGACGTGGTCAAGGCCTCCCTGGCGGAGGATTTCCGGGAGATCCCGCTGGAGGAGAAGCGGGCGCTCGTCCAGCGCTACAACGAGCTCATCCTCGACTACGCGGACGAGATCGTCTCCACCAGCGTGCGCTACACCGACGCCCTCCGTCGCGTGGTGTTCGCCAACACCGAGGGCACCTACATCGAGCAGGAGGTCCCGGATATCACCCTGCTGCTCGCGGCGGTGGCCCGCCGGAACGGCGACATCCAGCAGGCGTTCGTCTCCCTGGGGGAGGCGGCGGGATACGAGTTCGTGAGGGATCGGGAGGAGAAGGCGTTGGAGGCGGCGAAGCGCGCCGTGGACCTCCTCTCGGCCAAGCCGGTGAAGGGAGGCCGCTACACGGTGATCCTGGACCAGGAGCTCGCCGGGGTGTTCATCCACGAGGCCTTCGGCCATATCTGCGAGGCCGATTTCCTCCTCCGGAACCCCCCCATGCGCGAGGTGATGCGGCTCGGCAAGCGCTTCGGGGTGGAGGCCCTCAACGTGGTGGAGGACGGCTACATCCCCGGCCGGCGCGGGAACGTCCCCTACGACGACGAGGGCGTGCGCCGGCGCAAGGTCTACCTCATCAAGGAGGGGATGTTGGTGGGGCTCATGCACTCCCGCGCCACCGCCGCGGCCACGGGGATGGAGCCCACCGGGAACGCCCGGGCCGTCTCCTGGGAACACGAGCCCATCGTCCGGATGCGCAACACCTACATCGAGCCCGGGGAGGCGTCCTTCGAGGACCTCCTCAAGGGGATCGACCACGGCATCTACGCGAAGGGGGCGTTCGGCGGGCAGACGGAGTTTGAACAGTTCACCTTCTCCGCCGCCTACGCCTACGAGATCCGGGGCGGGGAGATCGGCGGGATGTTGCGGGACGTGGTCCTCACCGGGAACGTGTTCGAGACCCTGCGCAACATCGAGATGGTGGGGAACGACTTCGAGCTCAAGGGCGGGGCCGGGGGCTGCGGGAAGGGCGGCCAGAGCCCCCTGCCCGTCACCGACGGGGCGCCGCACGTGCGCATCAAAGACGTGATCGTGGGAGGTCGATGATGGGGATCCTGGAGAGGGCGGCCGCGGCCGCCGCGGAGGCTGAGCTCTACGAGGAATACCGCGAGGGTATCTCGGTCTCCTTCCGCTGAGGGGAGCTGGAGAAGGCCAAGTCCGAGGCGGTGCTCGGCCGCGCCCTGCGGGTGATCGTGGACTGGAGGCTCGGGTTCGCCTCCACCGCCGGCGAGGGGGAGGAGGGGCTCGTCCGGGCGGCGCTCGCCTCCGCCCGACACGGGGATCCCGCCCCGTTCT
>JAJRVI010000101.1 GCA_024277405.1 Fidelibacterota bacterium | reverse complement strand
TCGTCCACCACCAGGGCCACGTCCACCGGGCCCTCGCTCTCCCGAAGGGCTACGAGCAGGGCGGCGATCTGTCCCTTGGTGTCCACCGCGCAACGGCCGAAGAGCACCCCTCCATCTACCCAGGGCTCCTGGATCTCAGGGGTCAGATAGGGATAGACGTCGGTATGGGTAACGATTAGGAAACCTCCCTCGCCTCTACGGGCGAGGATGTTGTCGCCTACGCCGGGGACGTCTTGAAGCCGGACCTCCAGACCGGCCTCTCTTAGCCTTTCCACTAAAAAATCCTCGATGAGCCACTCACGGCCCGAGGTGGTGTGGGGCCGCATGATCTCCAGGGCGATCTCCATCAGATCCCATCCCATGGCCCCACATTTTAGCGGGGAATCGGCTAAGCTTGAGGAGATGGTGTTCGCGAGGTACCTCGTCGAGCCGCGGCTGTTCACACAACTCCCGCCGGATTGGGCCGGCATCTTCGGGAGACGGGCCCCGTTGACCGTCGAGATCGGCTTCGGGAACGGGGAGTTCTTGACCGAGGAGGCCGCGCGGCATCCGGAGTTCGACTATGTGGGGTTCGAGCTATCGCTGACCTGCATCGAGAAGGCCTGTCGGAAGTTCCACGCGGCGGGACTCACGAACGTGCGCGTGGTGCGCCTGGACGGCCGCTTCGGCCTGCGGGAGCTCTTCCCCGACGGCTCCGTGCGCCGGGTGATCGTCAACTTCCCCTGTCCCTGGCCGAAGGCACGCCACGCGGAGAGGCGCCTGGTGAACGCGGAGTTCGCCCGGACCCTGGCGGCGGTCCTCGAGCCCGGCGGCGTCTTCGAGCTCACCACCGATGCCCTCTTCTTCGCCGAGGAGGCCCGGGGTAACCTCGCGGCCACCGGTTGCTTCGGGATCGAGGGCCCTCTTGAGATCCAAGGGGAACCCAGGACACGCTACGAACGCAAGTGGCGGGCGCGGGGGCTCAAGATCTACCGCATGGCGGCGCGGAAGCTCGGGCCCGCCGCCGTGGAGCGGATCGCGGAGGGAAGGATGCCCCATGTACGGTTGAAAACCGAATTGGACAAGGAGGATATCCCGCGGAAGGTCGTGGGCCTGAAGGAGGTGTGGCCCCGGGGGGCGTTCGTGGTCAAGGAGGCGTTCGTGGCCCCGTGTGGGGACGAGGTGTTGCTCCGGACCTTCGCCACCGACGACGATTTTCAACAACAGTTCTTCATCTCGGTCTCACGGGATGCCAAGGGCTGGATCGTGCAGCTGGACGGGGCCACCGTGCCGTTCCGCACCCCCGCGGTGAAGCGGGCGGTATTCGCCGTAGCCAAGCGCCTGGAGGAAAACGGGGTGGAACCCTGACTTCCCCCTGTACTTCCGGGGGGCACCGCCGGCTGTGGGGAAGGGGGCGATCGCGATGGGCGTGATCCCGGCCGGCGGCTCCGGGGAAGCGGTCGGTGTCCTTTTATCCGCTTAGGGGGCCGGGATGGGGTGCGGAAAGCGGTTAAAATCGGGAAGAAATGATCACGTTGGGGATCGAGACCTCGTGCGACGAGACCGCGGTGGCCCTCCTCCGCGATGGATATGAGATCCTCGCGAACGTTATCTACTCCCAAGCCGATCTCCATGCCCGGTACGGGGGCGTCGTCCCGGAGATCGCCTCCCGCGACCACGTGAGGAAGCTCCCCTACCTCATGGAGGAGGCCCTCGCAGAGGCGGGGGTCGACTGGGGGGAGATCGGGCTCGTAGGGGTGACCTACGGGCCGGGCCTCATCGGTCCCCTGGTGGTGGGCGTCTCTTACGCCAAGGGGTTGAGCGTGGCGCTGGAGATCCCCTTCGTGGGGGTCCATCACCTCGCGGGCCATCTCTTCGCCCACCGACTCGCACATCCGGATGTCCCTCCCCCGTTCCTGGGACTCGTCGTCTCCGGGGGCCACACAGAGCTGGTGGTGGTCAAGAGCTGGGACGAATTTCGGGTGATCGGGACCACGCGGGATGACGCCGCGGGGGAGGCGCTGGACAAGCTGGGCCGGTTGGTGGGCCTCGGGTACCCCGCGGGCCCCACCATCGACTCTCTGGCCCGGGAGGGGGATCCCGGCGCCATCCCCTTCCCTCGCCCCATGTTGGGAGAGGGGTTCGACACGAGCTTCGCCGGGCTCAAGACCGCCGCGGTGAGATGGCTCAAGGACCATCCCCATCCCGACCTCCGGGACCTCTGTGCCTCATACCTGGAGGCGATCGTGGACGTGTTGGTGGACAAGGCGATCCGAGCGGCACGTATCTACGAACTGGAGAGGATCGTGGTGGTGGGTGGGGTAGCGGCCAATTCGCGCCTGCGCGAGGCCTTCCCGACGCGGGCGGCGGAGCGGGGGATGCGGGTCTTCTTCCCCCCTCCGGAGCTCTGTACCGACAACGCCGCCATGGTGGCGGCCTGCGCTCACTATCGGTTCGCCGAACGCGGCCACCGGGATCCCCTCTCCCTCTCCCCCGAGGCCAACCTGCCCTTGGACGGATGGGGGACGGATAAGGCCAGCGGAGGAGATCCCGACGGAAAGGAGGTCGTTTGATCCTCGTCACCGGCGGTGCGGGTTACATCGGTTCCCACACGATCAAGGCCTTGCTCGCCCGGGGCTATCGGGTGGTCGCCCTGGACAACCTCTCGACGGGGCGCCGGGAGTTCGTCCTCTGCGAGGACTTCGTGGAGGCCGACCTCCTAGATCGCCATGCCCTAGAGAAAGTGTTCCGGGATTACCCCATTCGCTCCGTGATCCATTTCGCGGCCAAGACCGCGGTAGGGGAATCGGTGGAAAATCCCGAGATCTATTACTACAACAACGTGGTGGGCACCCTGAACCTGCTTTCCGCGATGCGGACCCATGGGGTTAAGGAAATCGTCTTCAGCTCCAGCGCCGCGGTGTACGGCGACCCCGAGTCCCTCCCCATCCCCGAGGACCATCCGAAACGCCCCAAGAGCCCATACGGCCGCACGAAGCTCATGATGGAGGAGATCCTTGCGGATTATGCCCGAGCATATGGGATGGGATATGTTGCCCTCCGGTACTTCAACGCCGCCGGCTCCGACCCCGAGGGGGTGATCGGGGAGTGGCACGACCCGGAGACCCATCTCATTCCCATCGTGCTCGAGGCCGCCCTGGGGCTGCGCGATCACGTGGAGATCTTCGGCACCGATTACAACACACCGGATGGGACCTGCATACGCGATTTCATCCACGTGGTGGACCTCGCGGAGGCCCATGTCCTCGCCCTGGAGAGGCTGCGGGAGGGGGCGGCGAGCCCCGCCTACAACCTCGGCACGGGGGTGGGGCACTCGGTGCGCGAGGTGATCGAAACCTGTGAGCGCGTCACCGGCCGGGAGATCCCGGTGGTGGAGGGACCACGGCGCCCCGGGGACCCCCCCGCCCTGGTAGCCGATCCCACCAGGGCCCGGCGCGAACTCGGCTGGGAGCCATGCTTTGCCTCCCTCGAGGAGATCGTGGCCACCGCGTGGAGGTGGATGCTCCGGCGCCACGGGAGGGGCTGAGCCGCCATGTCCCCCGGCCGATCCCGTCGGGCCCTGGCTCCGCCCCCTTGCCACGGTTAAGATCCCCGCGGAATGCGCGAAGCGATGTTGTGGGAGCCCTTCGGGGACAAGCGGGTGCGCTGCGTCCTCTGTGCTCACCGCTGTGTCATCGCCGAGGGGAGCCGCGGTATCTGCATGGTCCGGGAAAACCGGGAAGGGACCCTTTACTCCCTGGTCTACGGCCGGCTCGTCTCCGTGGCCCTCGATCCCATCGAGAAGAAGCCCCTTTTCCATTTCCTCCCCGGGGCCGATGCCCTTTCCCTCGCCACGGTGGGGTGCAACTTCCGGTGTGACTTCTGTCAGAACCACCACATCTCCCAATACCCCCGCGATCACGGGGGGCGGATCACCGGCGAGCGTGTGGATCCCGAGGAGGTCGTGCGCCAGGCCCGGAACTCCGGGGCACCCATAATCGCCTATACCTACACCGAACCTACCGTCTTCTTCGAGTTCGCCTACGAAGTGGCGAAGCGGGCCCATGCCCTGGGGATCAAAAACGTGTTCGTCACCAACGGGTACATGACCCGGGAGGCCCTGGACGAGATCACTCCTTACCTGGACGGAGCCAACGTCGACCTCAAGGCGTTCCGGGAGGAGACGTACCGCCGCTATATGGGGGCCACCCTCCAGCCGGTGCTCGATACGATCGAGGGCATGCATCAGCGCGGGATCTGGGTGGAGGTGACGACCCTCGTCATCCCGGGGATAAACGACTCCGAGGAGGAGCTACGCTGGATCGCGGAGTTCATCAGGGGGATCTCCCCCGATATCCCCTGGCACATCTCCCGCTTCTTCCCCGCCTACAAGATGCACGCCGGCCCTCCGACCCCGCTCTCGGCCCTCCTGCGGGCGGGGGAGATCGGGGGGGAAGTGGGCCTCAATTACGTGTATCTGGGAAACGTCCCCGGGAAGGGCGAGGACACGGTGTGCCCCTCGTGCGGGGAGGTCCTCGTACGCCGTTACGGTTTCCTGGTGGAAGCGAACGGCCTGAGCGACGGGGCCTGCCCGCGTTGCGGGACGCGTATCCCCGGCGTCTGGGCCTAGCCGCGATGGTCACGCAAGCGCGCCTGGAGAGGATCGACCGGGTGGTCGCGGGGCGCCTCAAGGGGTTGGCCGTCGTGTGCGAGAACTTCGCCAATCCCCACAACGCCGCGGCGATCCTGCGGACCTGCGAGGCCCTGGGGATTTTGAACGTCTACATCGTCGAGGAGCTCGTCCCCTTCGAGCCATCCCGGGCGATAACCCAGGGGGCGGATAAGTGGCTTTCCATCCGGCGTTTCCGCCGCGCGGAGCGGGCTTTTCCCGAGCTGCGGGAGAGGGGATATCGGATCTACGCCGCGATGCCGGGGAGGGGGGCCCTCCCGGTGGAGGAACTCCCCGTGGAGGAGCCGCTGGCCCTGGTCTTCGGGAACGAGAAGGGGGGTGTATCCGAAAAGGCCCTGAAGTTCTGCGATGGCACCTTTCGGATCCCCATGTGGGGGTTCGTGGAGTCGTTCAACGTGTCGGTGGCCGCGGCGATTTCGCTCTACATCAGCGCCCGGAGGCGGCGGGCGTTCCTGGGGGCCGAGGGGGACCTTTCCCCGGAGGAACGTGAAGCCCTGCGGGAGAGGTATATCGAGCTCTCCCGCTGATCCAGGAGGTGAGGATGGACCTATCCCAGGCGAAGGCGGAGGTTTGGCGACGGATCGATGACATCGCGGACGAGCTATGGGATATCGCCCTCAAGCTCCATGAGAACCCGGAGACGGCCTTCCAGGAGCACCGGGCCGCGGCCTGGCTCACCGGGGCCCTGGAGAAGGGGGGCTTCCGGGTGAAGCGCGGCGTAGGTGGGATGGAGACCGCGTTCGTGGCGGTGCACCCCGTGGAGGCGGAGGGGCCCACGGTGGCGTTCCTCGCCGAGTACGACGCCCTGCCTGAGCTTGGTCACGCCTGCGGCCATAACATCATCGCGGCCATCGCCCTGGGGGCAGGGCTGGGGCTCGCCCCGTTCAAGGAGACCCTCCCGGGGAGGCTCATGGTGATCGGCACCCCCGCTGAGGAGGGAGGGGGCGGCAAGATCAAGCTCCTCGAGGCCGGGGCCTTCGCCGATGTGGACGTGGCGATGATGGTGCACCCCTCGGATCGGACCTTGGTGGAGCGCGGATCCCTTTCCATCACCGAGGTGAAGATCGAGTTCCACGGCAAGCCCGCCCACGCCTCCGGTTCCCCCGAGGAGGGGATAAACGCCCTGGACGCGGTGATCCAGACCTTCGTGGCCCTCAACGCCCTGCGCCAACACATCCGGGACGGGGCCCGGATCCACGGGATCATCACCCACGGAGGCACCAAGCCGAACATCGTGCCCGAATACGCCGCCGCCCTCTTCTACGTGCGCGACATCGACGACGACTACAAGGAAGAGCTGGTGGAGAAGCTGCGGAGGTGTGCCGAGGGCGCGGCCCTGGCCACGGGGGCGAAGCTCACCTTCACCCGGGTGGGCCACGAGTACAAGGCCATGCGCCCCAATCACCACCTGGCTCAGTCCTTCCGGGAGAACATCGAGGCGCTCGGCTACGAGATCGAGGAACCGAGAGGGGGGATGGGCTCGACGGACATGGGGGATATCTCCCAGGCGGTCCCCGCCATCCACCCCTACATCAAGATCGCGCCCACCGGGACCCCGGGCCACTCCCACGAGTTCGCCCGGGCGTCCCGCTCCGAGGAGGCGCGGAAGGGGATGGTCGCTGCCGCCAAAGCGCTGGCGGCCGTGGCCCTGGAGCTCTGGCTCGTGCCCGGGTTCTACGAGGAGGTCCGCCGGGAGTTCGAGGACACGGTCCTCCGTCGGGGGACAAGCTGACGAGGGGCCGCTCCCTATCCCTTGTCTCCCGCGGTGTGACCATGCGGCTCGGGCACCGGGTCGTAGCCCCCGGGATGCCAGGGGCCACATCTGGCGAGGCGTCTGATCGCGAGCCACCCGCCCCGTAACACCCCGTGCCGCAGGACCGCCTCCCGGGCGTACTCGGAGCAGGTGGGATAGAACCGGCATCGGCCCGGCAGGAGCGGTGAGATGGCGATCTGATAAAACCGTATCGCCAATGCTAACAGCGTCCGCATCGTCCTCGATCTTCCGCCCCGGGCCCGGGGTGCGCAAGGGCCGCGGATCCCTCCGCTCACAGGGCCTCGAGCCATTCGAAAATCTCTTCCCACACGGCCTCGTGGCCCACCTCGTTCAGGGGCTCGTGGTAGAGGCCCTCGTAGACCCGGAGGCACTTCCTTCTGCACGCACACCGGGCCAAGAATTCCACGATGGCATCCAGGGATACCATGCGGTCGTCCCCGCCGACGATGACCAGGAGCGGCACACGCACCTCTCCGGCCCGCGCCAGGGCCGCGCGCTGGGCGGCCAGGGTCTCGGTGAACCATCGGGCCGTGGCCACGCGGTGTACCAAGGGATCTCGTCGATAGGCCTCCACCACCGCTGGGTCGTGGCTCAGGAGGGCGGGATCGATCCCGCTGGACAGGGTGAGCCAGGGCACCGTGGCCGCGGATATCCGGGCCAACGTCCTCTTCCAGAGGGCGATCTCAACGGCTAGCGCGAGGGCGGGCGCGCTCAGGATGGCCCCGGAGATCCCCGGCGCCCCCTCCTGGAGGTAACGGGCCACGATCAGGCCCCCGAGGCTGTGGCCGAGGACTACGGCGCCCGCCGCGTCCACCTCCCGCCGGATCACATCCCGGAAGACGTCGAGGTCGTCGAGGTACTGTCCGAAGGAAGAGACGTGTCCCCGGCGTCCCCCGCTTTCCCCATGGCCCCGCAGGTCGAAGGCGGCCACGTGCCAACCGCGGGCCGCGAGCCACCCCGCGAACCCGCCGTACCGGCGGGCGTGCTCCCCGTAGCCGTGGACGATGATGAGCAGTTTCCCGCTTCCCTCACAGGCCGGGGCCCGCCAGAGGTAGCCCCGTAGGGATAGACCGTCCGGGGCGCGGAAAGCGAAGGACTCCGGCCTCACCGCACGCGGGCGAGGATGAGCTCCCCGCGTTCGGGGGGGTCGTCCCCGATCTCGAAGGCACCGGCCACGAGGCCCCGTGCCTCCCCCGGCCGTGCCCTCTCGCCGAGATGCAGCCGGGCGAGCGGTCCGCCTTCCTCCACGACATCGCCGACCTTGGCGAGGAGCTCCACCCCGGCGGCGGGGTCCACGTCCTGGCCCTTCACCTCACGGCCGGCACCCAGTAGCCCCGCGGCTACGCCGATCGCCCGGGCGGAGAGCTTCCGGACGTACCCCGAGCGCGGGGCCCGTATCTCCACCACCTCTCGGGCCCGGGGGAGTCTCCCCGGATCCTCTACGCAGGCGACATCCCCGCCTTGGGCCGCTACCAGCTCCACGAACTTCTCCCAGGCGGCCCCGCTGTCCAGCAGTCGCTCGAGCCTTTCGCGGGCGGCGTCCTCGTTCCTCTCCTCACCCGCGAGCAGCAGGAGCTCCGCCCCGAGGGCGAGGGTCACCTCGCGCAGGTCCCCCGGGCCCCCGCCGCGGAGGACCTCGATCGCCTGTTTGAC
>JAJRVI010000100.1 GCA_024277405.1 Fidelibacterota bacterium | reverse complement strand
TGGGCCGTGCCCCAGGGCTTCGCCCTTCCCGGTGGGACGGAAAACCCGGGAGGGAGATCCTCCAGGCGCTGGATGACATACTCCACCTCGCAATGCCGCTCGATCCGCTTTCCCACCGTGTCGCGGAACGCCCGTTCGATCCCCTTGCTCAAGATGAACACGATCCTCTGGAAGCCGGATTTCAGGGCATCGTAGGCGGAGTAATCGCTGAAGGTCTCACCGCCGGGCCCGATGGGCTCGAGCTGTTTCGCCCCCCCGTACCGGCTCCCCACCCCGGCCGCCATCACAATGAGCGTGAGCTTCGCCATACGTGCCACCCTTTCGCAAGATCCGTCACGCGGCGCGACGGCCTCCCGGGCCACACCGCAACCGCCGGGAGTACGCGCATGCCGCCGGTGAAGCGCTTCGCGTTGCCATCCGCCCGACCCTCGTTCGGGTTACCATCCCGACTTATCTCGGGCACCCACCCCCGTATCCCCCGTACACGGACGGGGACACCATGGCCTCATGGCCGAAAGCGCCCATCCCCACGATCGCACTTCGCGCGGTTATTCTCATGTGGTATCGCCACAATGGGCGCAACGAACCTCCCCGCGATGAAATCCCATATCTACACCCAAATTATCGCCTGCTTCAGACGGATTTCCCAACCCGCCACGCCGCCCGAAAACGTTCGTGGACCGGGTGGCCAATTGTCCTCGGCGGAGGAAATAGCGCGCCTTAAGCTCGCCACGACGCGCAAACCTAGGGATATGGGGAGGAAAAGGCAATCCCCTCCCTTTCCATCCAAATGGCGGGCGATCGCGCTCAAATGGGCGACACCTCTCTCCGTGCTGGTGGGGATCGGGGCCTTGTTCTTGGTGTCCGGGCCCTTGCGCCTCCATGCAGCGACGATCGGGCACTGGGCGGAACTCGTTCGATGGCTCTGGGCGGAAACGAACGAACTTCTACTACGCCGGGGGACCATCTACGACCGCAACGGCCTCCCGCTGGTCAGGGACGTGCCCACCTACGACATCGCCCTGGACCACTGCCTCGTGGCCAAACCGACGGCGTTGGTGGACCTCCTCGTGGACATCCTCGGCCTGGGGGCAGAGGAGGCCACGGGGCTCGTCTCCCGGGAGGACCAGTTCATCTGGGTCAAACGTCGGGCCCCCAAGGTGGTGGCGGAGGAATTCCGGCGGGCCGCGGAAACGGCCGGAGTTAAGGGCCTCGTATTCATCGAGAGCTGGGCCCGGGAATATCCCCAGGGCCCCTATTCCCGGGACGTGTTGGGGATCGCGGGGAGGGGGATGGCGGGCTTGGGAGCCCTCTTCGATCCGTGGCTCCGGGGACGGGGACCGGCCGGGCTGCGGTTGATCCGGGGACGTGACGGCGCGGTCCTCGTCTATTGGGAGGATCCTGGGGAGCCGGGCGGGGACCTCCACCTCACGCTGGACGCGGGGATCCAGGCCACCTGCGCCAGGGAACTGGACCGGGGTCGGGGAGAGTCCAAGGCGAAGCGGGGGATGGCCGTGGTGATGGATCCTCGGACCGAAGAGATCCTGGCCCTAGCCCAATCGCCGCGAACCGATCCTGGAGCCCCGGATCCCGCGCCCCTGCATCCCTGGGCCATCACCGACCCGTTCGAACCCAGCTCCATCCTCCATGCCCTGGTGGGAACCGCGGCCCTGGATTTGGGGGCAGTGAACCCGGATGAGGTCTTCCCGGGAAGCTCACCCATCTCCGTCGAGGGGATCTTCATCAAAAACGCGATGGACCAGTGGTTCAGTCCCTCGAGCTCCGCCCAGGCCATCATGTATTCGATAAACACCGTGTTGGTACAGGTGGCACTGCGTCTGGGGGGCGAAGCAGATGTGGGAGTACCTGCGGCGCTTCGGGATCGGGGAACCGACGGGGGTGGAGTTTCCCGGGGAGGCGGCGGGTACCCTCCGTCCGTCGGCAGGGTGGACACAAGTGGATCTGGCCATGGCCTCGCTGGGATATGGACTCTCCGCGACCGGGCTCCAGCTCGCCCGGGCGTTCTGCGCGATCGCCGCCGATGGCCTGCTCCCCAAACCCCACATCCTGAAACGGGACGAACGGGAAGTGCACCGCGTCGCTTCAGCCGGGGCGTGTGCTACCATGCAGGAGATACTCGGGCGGGCGGTTGAAACCCCCGACGTCCCGGATCACGTAGCCGACGTGCCCGGATTCGGGGTGGCAGGAAAATCGGGGGTTTCCGTAAAAGGCACGTCCACCGGTTACTCCCCGGATAGGACGGTGGAGACGATGGTCGCTTTCTTCCCCTGGTGGCATCCCGAGTATCTTGTCCTGGTGGTATACGACGAGCCCTCGGCACCATTCGGTGCGCGCGGCTCCACCGCCGCCAGCACCGCGCGGTGAATCACCGAGGAGTTGCGAGCCCAAGACCTCATCTCCCCCTTCGGCTCCGATGGAAACGACAAGTGACCACCCATTTTGTCTACCAGGGGAATCCCGCGCACAGAGAGGTGCTCCCCAAGTTGGGGAAACGTTTGTCAAATCCGGATTCCGTATCCATGGTCGCACGGGAGCTCCGTAGCCGGAAACGGACAAGTGGCGGCACCGGGGCACGGCGACGGGATTCGGCTAAAATGCTTTCGCGATGGTGAGCAAACTCGGGCGGGTTTCCGAAGGGATTTCGAAGCATCTGGAGGAACTCCCGAGGCGGGTAGCCGAAGTGAAAGGTCTTTCGGCACTGTGGCTGTTCGGCTCCTTCGCCCGTGGGGATGCCACGACCATCAGCGATGTGGACCTGGCGTTCCTCGCCGACAAGCCCCTCGACACGAGAGCTGCGGAGGAGTTCGAGAACCGTCTGTATCGCATCGTCTCCTTCACCCTGGGCACCGATGAGATCTCCCTCGTCGACCTGGGGCGTGCCCCCGATCCCCTGAGCTGGCATGTCCTGGCCGAGGGGAAGCTCCTCTTCTGCCGCGATCCGGACGCGGTTGCATCCCTGGCGGAAAGGGTTTTCATGCGCGCCCCCGATGTACACTGGCTCATCGGGAAGGGAAATTCCCAGTTCCTGGAGGTCATTATGAGCGGAAAACGCGCCGTGGATGTGGAGCGTGTGACGTCCTTCCTGCGTTTGATCACCGAGGATCTGCAGACGTTGCGGGCTAAGGTGAACCTCGGTTTGCGCGAATATCTGGATTCCCGAGACCAACAGAGCATAGTCGAACGGCGGCTCCAGACGGCGATCGAGAGCGCCCTCAACATCGGGAATCACATTATCGCCCGTCTGCGACTACGGGCACCGCGGGATTACGCCGACGTGTTTCGGATCCTCCGTGAAGCCGGGATCCTTCCCGAAGACGTCGCCCAGGCGATGGCGGACATGGCACGATTCCGCAATCTCCTAGTGCATGTGTACTGGGAACTCGACCAGAAACGCGTCTATGAAACCTTGCCGCAGCGAATAAAGACGCTGGAACGTTTTGTCGAGGCCATCGCCAAATGGTTGAAGGAACCGCGCCGAGAGGGATGCTGAGTTCACGGCGTTACCGTTGCCCTCCCGGATACCCCCCGTGGATGGCTAAGCGTGGCGTGTCGAAAACCCCCATCGCAACGGTTCGCAACGTGACCGTCAGAGCAGGCGGTAGAGGAGCACCGCGGCGAGGCCGCACACGGCCTCGAACCCGATCAGGATCAGCACCAGCGTGCGCTCGTGCAGCCCCCCGGTGACCTTGAGCACCCACTGCGCCAGCCCCACCGGGCCGTTGTCGGGACAATACAACCTCCCATCTTCCCCGAGCTCTCCCCACCAGCCCCGGGAGGGGAAGCCGTGGGCGGCCTTGATCAGGAAGTCGAGGGCGTAGGGGATGATCACGATGATCCCGGCCCACTCGAAGTTCCCCACGATCACCGCCGCGGCGATGATCGCCCCGATGGAGAGGGTGCCCACGTCCCCCACGAACACCCGCGCCGGGTACCAGTTGAAGTAGATGACCCCGAGCAGGGCCCCGATCCCGGCGAGGAGGAGGGCCAACGCCGTGAGCGCCTTCGCGCTCGCCGCGATGGCCGCCAACGACCCCAGGGCCGCGAGCCCCATCCCCACCTCCAAGCCGTTGAACCCCGCAAGCATGTTCACCGCGTTCGCCGCCCCCGTCACCCCCAGGGGGACGAGCACCAGGGCGTAAAACGGGCCGAAGTCCACCTGACCGATGAAGGGGATGCGGATGGTGGAGACACCCAACCGCACCACCACGAGGGGCAACGCGGCGACGACGGGGAGCAGGGCCTTCACCCACTGGCGTATGCCGATCAGATCGTCGGTGACGCCCAACAGGGTGGTGAGGAGCACCGTGCACAGGACAGCAAGCAGCGCGACCACGTCCAGGGAGGGAAACCGGGGCCAAAAGGTCGTCAACGAGATGGCGAGGAGCACCCCGGCGCCGAACCCGGCCACGAGGGCCAGTCCCCCCATCTCGGGGACCTCCGGCTTCCCCGGCTTGTGCACGTCGGGGCCCACGATCCCCGCCCACCTGAGCCGGGGGATGAGGAGCGCCGCCCCGAGGATGGCCCCGCCGAACGCGACCACGGCCACCAGACCGAGCATCTTGTCATGACTCTATAGGGTTTTGTCGTCAGCGACAAATGGAAGATGTCCGTATCAAGGGGA
>JAJRVI010000099.1 GCA_024277405.1 Fidelibacterota bacterium | reverse complement strand
ACCAGTTCCAGTTCAGGACCGCGTCCAAGGTGATGATGCCCGTGTACATCTTGAACTCCCCTGAGAGGGAGACGTATAGGCTCACATCGGTGGAGAGCCTCCCCGGGGGAAACCACTTGAGAAGCCCGTAGAAGATGAAGAGGCCCAACAGCCCCGCGACGTAGGTGGGGAGGGACCAGCCCACCACGGCGAAGACGCGGCCGAAGTGATCGATGGGTCTGTTCTGCTTTACCGCTGAAAGCTGCCCCAGCCAGATCCCCCCCAATATGATGGGGATCGCGGACCAGAGGGCGAGCTCCACTGTCTGGGGAAGGAAGCGCTTGAACGCGTCGACAACCGGGCGATTCGCTACCTCCGACCACCCGAGGTTCCCATGGATGACCTCGTTAACCCAATGAAAGAACTGGACCCAAGGAGGGTCGTCGAGACCGTATTCTTCAATGAGTTCATTTATGTTGCGATTTTTAAGCTCGGTTATATCCCTCACATACAGAGCGGCCTTCTCGTAGGGATCGAGGAGGCTGTAGAGCCCGAAGACGAGGACGAAGAGCCCCGTGATGACCAGGGGCAGGATCAACAGGCGACGGATAATGTAGGCCACCATTCCCCCACGCTCCAAATCAAAAGGGCAGGGGCCGTTCAGGCCCCTGCCCTAGTTTACCGTGAATCCACGTGGGCTCAAATCATTCGTAGGCCTTGTACATGGGATAGAAGTAGGGCCCCGGGAAGATGGGGTTGAAGGGGAAGCCTTGGAGCCAGTCGCGGATCACGCGGAATCCGTAGGCCTGGGGAAGCCAGACGTCGATGGCGTACTCGTGGGCGCGCTTGGAGATCTCGTAGTAGATCTTGGCGCGCTCGGCCAAATCGGTAGTGGCCATGCCGGCTTCCACCAGTTCGCGGAAGTAGGGCTCGAATATCTCGCTGATCATGTATTCACCCTGGTGAGCGGGGAAAGTGCCCTCAGGGTGAGTGAACGGATGCGCGAAGTTGTGCGGATCGGGGTAGTCGGCGAGCCACCCGATGATGTAGAAGGGCATCTTGCCGGCCACGAGGTAGCTCAGATACGTCCGCCACGGCACGGCCCGGACCTCGACCTGGAACTTGGGGTTCATGGATTCGATGTTGGCCTCGAAGATCTCGGCCGCCACACGCCGGGTCTCGTTCCCCTCGTTGTAGAGGATGGTGAGGTTGAAGCCCTTCTCCCAGATCTCCCCGTTGCGGGCCTTCTTCATGAGCTCGGTGGCCTTCTCGAGGTCGTACTGCCACAGGAGCTCCTCCTCGGGCTGGTAGTAAGCCCAATCGAAGGCCTTGGGGATGGGGCCGTGGGTCTTATAGCCCTCGCCGAGCAACACCTGCTCGATGAACCCCTCGTAGTCGAACGCCATGCAGAACGCCTTCCGCACGTTGATGTCGGCGAAGAAGTCCGGCGGGATGCCGAGCCCATCCCACGGCCCTTTGCCGAGGAGATCGTTGCCCTCCACCACCACGGGAGCCACGAAGAAGCCCACCGGGTTCATGGAGAGGGTGGGGAGCCGGCGGTGGATGACAACGCCGGGGAGCCCCTCGACCTGGGGCAGGTTCTGCAGAGGAACGGTGACGATGTCGGCGTCGCCAGCCTGGAAGGCTAGGAAGCGGTCGGACCATTCGGGGGTCTTCTTGATGATGGCGTACTTGATCTTCGCCGGGCCGCCCCAGTACTTCTCGAAGCGTTCGAACACGATCTCCACACCGATGTCCCACTTGGCGAGCTTGAAGGGGCCGGTGCCGTTCATGATGTTGAACAGCTCGGACTCCTCGGCCACCTCACCGCCGCCGGGGTTCCACCACTTCTCCCACGTGTCGGGTTTGCCATCCCAACAGCCGGCGTACTCGATGCACCATTCCTTGTCGAGGATGGAGCTCCACGAGCCGGAGTGGGCCACGATGGTGATGAAGGGCGGATAGGGCTTGGGCAGGTGGAAGACGACCTTCCCGTCCTCGACCTCCACCGCCGGATCGATGTACTTCTCGTAGATGAGCTTCTGCTCCTCGGGAGTGAGTTTGTGGAGGTCGCCGCCGATTTCCTCATAACGATCCTCTCCCAACGCGGCCTTCACCAAGCTGCGCAGCGAGGAGTAGCCGGTGAGGGGCTCGAGGAGCATCCAGATGGGACCGCCGCGGCGATCCTGCAGCATGCCCCGCTCGAAGGAGTACTCCACGTCCTCGGGGGTGAGCTCACCGTAGCCGGGGACGATGTTCTTCTCCTCCTCCGGGCTCAGGGAGTCGTAGTCGACCCACTCGATGGTCCCGTCGGCCTTCCTGACCCCCACGTACTGGAACCGGACGCCCTCGCGGATGGTGAAGGTGTAGGTGAGCCCATCGTCGGAGACCTCCCACTCCGTGGCGAGCATCGGCTGGAGCTTGGCGGGATCGAGGGAGTAGGAGAGGTCCCGTTCGTTGGCGTCCACGGTGCCGTAGGGCCAGCGCACCAACGCCTCGTAGACGTTGAAGATGATCTCGCCGCTGGCCGTGTCGTAAGAGAAGTGGGGATCGCAGGTCTCGGCGGAACCGTGGGTGATCCAGATGACCGTGTCCGGGTTCTTGATCTCCTGCGCCCAGGCCACCGCGCCGAACAGCGCAACTACCGCAAGGAAAAGCCCAATTTGACGCCACATAACCCTCACATCACCCTCCTTTCGGATTTGTTCTGGCTATGGAAAGCGCTTGCAGATCGCCCACCACCTCCTTTTTTCTTGCGGATTCCCTCACATATTAAAGGTCGCCGCGGGGGCCAAGTCAACCCCTCGATCGTGGGTTTCTTGCACGGGCTGAACGGGGAGGGGTAAGATAGTGTGGGCCCGTAGCTCAGGGGTAGAGCAGCCGGCTCATAACCGGTAGGTCGCAGGTTCGATCCCTGCCGGGCCCAGAATCGGGCGAGTCCCCGAGGCGTGACGGATAATGAGAAAGCTCTTTGTCCATGTGGACGGGGCCTCCCGTGGGAATCCCGGCGAGGCGGCGATCGGTGTTCTCCTCACCGATGAACACGGGAACACGGTGGAAGAGGTGTCCGAACTCATCGGTCAGGCCACCAACAACGTGGCCGAGTACCGCGCGCTGATCGAGGGCATCAGGCGGGCGCTTAACTACCTCCCCGAGGAGGCGATATTCCTCACCGATAACGAGCTCGTCGCCAACCAGATCAACGGCCTTTACCGCGTGCGGGAGCCCCACCTTCAACACCTGAACCAACAGGCGCTGGAGCTCCTCTCACGCCTTCCTCGGTGGCGGGTGAACTACCTCGAGCGGGAGGCCAATTACAGGGCGCATCGGCTCGCCATGCGGGCGTTCCGCGAGCGGACGCGTCAGGAGCGGGAGAAATCCCGCCTCCTCAACGAGATCGAGGGGGTTCTGCGGGAGCTCGACTTGGACGGCCTCCGCCGGGTCCTATCCTATGTGAACAGCCTCAAGGCCCAGAGGCCCTGAGCCGCCCGCCATGAGGATCGTGCTCCAGAGGGTCAAAGAGGCACGTGTGGTGGTGGACGGGGCCGAGATCGCCCGGATCGGGAAGGGTTTTCTGCTCCTGGTGGGGATCGGCCGTGAGGATACCGAGGAGGAGCTCGCCTTCTGGGCCCGGAAGATCCCGGACCTCAGGGTGTTCCCTGACAGCGAGGGGAAATTCAACCTCTCCCTGCGTGAGGTCGGGGGGGAGATCCTCTGCGTTTCCCAGTTCACCCTTTACGGAGATTGTCGGAAGGGGAGGCGGCCGAGCTTCGCCTCCGCGGCGCCGGGTCCCGAGGCGGAGCGCCTCTTCTCCCGGTTCGTGGAGCTCCTCTCCGCGGCGGGCGTCCCCGTGAAGACAGGGGTGTTCGGGGCTAAAATGGAAGTGGGGCTCGTGAACGACGGGCCCGTTACCCTGATCCTCGGACGTTAAGGAGGAGAAAATGGCAGCGGTCCCTAAATGTCGCCGGTCGCACCGCGAGGTGCGCCTGCGGCGCACCCATTGGCACGCACATATGCCCCCGGCGATGGAGTGCCCCCACTGCCACGAGCTGAAGCTCCCTCACCGGGTCTGTCCCCACTGCGGCTACTACAACGGGATGGAGATCGTGGCGAAGAAGCAGAAGAAGGAATAGCCCCGCTTCTCCGCTAGCGGAAGACGCCGGACCAACCGGTCCGGCGTTTTTTATCGTGGGGCGCCCCTCAGCCTGGGGAAACAGGGGGGTTCTCGCGGAGGACCGGCTCCCGGGCCGCTTTGACCTCGTCCAGCCGGCGCACCGGTGCCTTGTGGGGAGCCTCCGCCAGTAGCGCTGGGTTTTCCCGGGCTTCCGCGGCGATCCGCCGCATCGCCTCCACGAAGGCGTCCAGGGTCTCCAGGGGCTCTGTCTCCGTGGGTTCGACCATCAGCGCCTCCTCCACGATGAGGGGGAAGTACACCGTGGGGGGATGGAAGCCGTAGTCGATCAGGCGCTTGGCCACGTCCCGGGCCTTGACGCCCAGGTTCGCCGTGGAGGCCACGAACTCGTGCTTGCAGAGGCCATCGTAGGGGACGGCGTATACATCGCGCAGCCGCACCCGCAGATAGTTCGCCGCCAGGACCGCCCCCGCCGACACCTCCCGCAGGCCTTCGTCCCCCAGGGTCAGGATGTAGGCCAGGGCCTTCATCATCACGAGCACGTTCCCGAAGAAGGGATGGACCCTGCCGATGGATTCGGGGAGGTCGTAGGCGAGCCGGAAGCGGTCGCCCTCCTTCACGATCCGTGGGACGGGGAGGTAGGGGAGGAGCGGTTCGGAGACCGCCAGGGGGCCCGCGCCGGGGCCGCCGCCCCCGTGGGGGGTGGAGAAGGTCTTGTGGAGGTTGAAGTGGAAGATGTCGGCCCCCATGTCCCCGGGCCGGGCCCGCCCCAGGAAGGCGTTCAGGTTCGCCCCGTCGAAGTAGCAGAGCCCGCCTACCTCGTGGACCATCTCGGTGATACGCAGGATGTCACGCTCGAAGATCCCCAGGGTGTTGGGGACGGTGAGCATGATCCCCGCCACCTCCTCGCTCAGTCGTTCCTCCAGGGCTCTGAGGTCCACGGTGCCGTGCTCGTTGGAGGGGATGGGCACCACCTTGAAGCCGGCCATGGCCGCCGAGGCGGGGTTGGTCCCGTGGGCGGAATCGGGGAGGAGGATCACCTTGCGCCGCTCGAGCTCCCCCCTGGCCTCGAAGTACCTCTTGATGAGAAGCATCCCCGTGAGCTCCCCGTGGGCCCCGGCGGCGGGCTGGAGGGTTATCCCCGGCATCCCCGCGATCCCCTTGAGGAGTGCCCCCAGCCGCCACAGAAGCTCGAGGATCCCCTGGACTGCTTCCTCGGGGAAGAGAGGATGGAGGTCCGCGAACCCCGGGTGCCGGGCGAGCTCCTCGTGGAGCTTGGGGTTGTACTTCATGGTGCATGAGCCGAGCGGATAAAACCCGGTGTCAACGCCGTAGTTCATACGGGAAAGCGCGGTGTAGTGGCGCACCAGCTCCACCTGGGAGACCTCCGGGAGCCAGGGGAGCCCCTTCCGACGCGCCTCCTCCGGGATATAGGCCAGGAGCTCCTCCGGGGGACGCACCGTCTCCGGCCAGGAAGTGGCCCTCCTCCCCCGTTTCCCCCTGTGGTAGATCGTTCCCATCCCTCACCCCCGCAGCGTCTCGAGGAACCCCACGAGCTCCGCCTCGCTCCTCTTCTCGGTGACGGCGACGAGAAAGGCGTCCGGGAGCCCCATCCGCTCCGCGACCTTCGGGGGAGCGACGGCGAATCCGCGACGGTAGAGCTTCTCCACCGTGCGCTCCGGGTCGGGACAGCGCACGGCGAACTCGTTGAAGAAGGGGCCGTTAAGGGCGAGCTCGAACCCGGGGATCTCCCGGATATCTTCCGCCAGGTCATGGGCCCGCTCGAGACAGAGCAGAGCCACCCGCCGCAACCCCTCCGGCCCCAGAGCGGCGAGGTAGATGGTAGCTCGCAGCGCGCAGAGGGCGGAGTTGGTGCAGATGTTGGAGGTGGCGCGTTCCCTGCGAATGTGCTGCTCCCGGGTCTGAAGGGTCATGACGTAGCCCTCCTTTCCCCCCGCGTCCACCGTGCGCCCCGAGACCCGGCCGGGCATCATCCTGACGTACTCCCTCCGCGTGGCGAAGATCCCCAGAAGCGGCCCCCCGAATGAGAGGGGATTTCCCAGGGGTTGCCCCTCGCCCACCACGATGTCCGCCCCGAAGCTCCCCGGGGGCTCGAGCACCCCCAGGGCGATGGGGTAGACGGAGACGATGAGGAACGCATCCCCCAGGCGTTCCTTGAGCCCCCGCAGGTCCTCGATAATCCCGAGGCCGTTCGGTTGCTGCACCACCAGGGCGGCGGTGCCCGGGGGCACGTCCGCGAGGGCGAGCCGCCCCTCCTCGTCGTAGGGGACCTCCACCACCCCGATCCCGGCGCCCCGGCAGTAGGTCTCCACTACCTCCCGGTGGAACGGGTTCAGGGACCGGGGGATCAGGACCTTGTCCCCGCCCACGGCCCGCCGGGCCATGAGGATCGCCTCCGCCAGGGCCGTCCCCCCGTCGTACATGGAGGCGTTGGCCACCTCCATCCCGGTGAGCTCACAGATCATCGTCTGGTACTCGAACATCCACGTGAGCGTCCCCTGGGAGATCTCCGCCTGGTACGGGGTATAGGCGGTGTAGAATTCGGAGCGGGAGGCGAGCTCGTTCACCACCGCGGGGATATAGTGGTCGTAGAGGCCGAGGCCCACGAACGGGACGAGCCTTCGGTTCCGCGCGGCGAGGCGCTCAAGCTCCCTCCTCACTTCGGGCTCGGGGGAGGGTTCCAGCCCCAGAGGTTCGTAACGGCCGCGGATTTCCGCGGGTATATCCGAGAACAGATCCTCTATATCCTCGACCCCAACGGCCCGGAGCATCCTCTCGATGTCCGCGGGCGTGTGGGGAATGTACTCCATCACTCTCCCACGAGCTTCCCGTAGGCGGCCGGGTCGAGGAGCCCCTCGAGCTCTCCCCTGTCCTCCAGCTTGATGACGATGAGCCACCCCTTACCGTAGGGGTCCTGGTTTATGATCCCCGGCGAGGAGATGAGCTCCCGGTTCACCTCCGCTACCTCGCCCGACAAGGGGGCGTAGACGGATTCCGCCGCCTTCACCGACTCCACGGTGACGACCACGTCGCCGCGTTTCACCTTTTTCCCCACATCGGGGAGCTCCACGTATACCACGTCGCCCAGCTTCTTCTGGGCGTAATCGGTTATGCCCACGCGGGCCGTTCCGTCCTCAACTTTGACCCACTCGTGGCTTTCGGTATAGAGCAGATCCTGTGGAACCATGCTCCCTCCTTCGTCCTTTGGTTTCAGAAGGGCACTTCCTCTTTAGCCGGCTCATAGAATGTGGCATATGATTTGTGGAAATGCAAGCGGAATGTGCCCAATGGTCCGTTCCGCTGTTTGGCGATGATGATCTCGGTCTCGGAGATGGTATTGCCCCGTTCCCCCTCGTAATAGTCCGGTCGGTGGATGAAGACCACCAGGTCCGCGTCCTGCTCGATCGCCCCGGATTCGCGCAGGTCGGACAGCTGGGGGCGCTTGTTCTCGCGTCGCTACACGGCGCGGTTGAGTTGGGAACAAGCGATCACCGGTATCTCGAGCTCCCGGGCCAGCGATTTGAGGGAACGGGAGATATAGGCGATTTCCTGTTCACGTACGTCGGCCCGGATCCCGGCGTCCACGAGCTGGAGGTAGTCGATGATCACGAGGTCCAGCCCGTATTCCATGGCCATGCGGCGCGACTTCGCCTTGATCTCGAGGACGGTGGTGGAAGGGCTATCATCGATGAGGATCACCGACTCGTGTAGGTGGCTGGCGGCCTCCGCCAGAGCGGCCCACTTTGGGGGCGGGAGGTACCCCGAACGCAGTCGATGTAGGTCCACCTTGGCTTCAGCGCACAGGAGGCGTTCGAGGAGTTGTTCCCGGGTCATCTCCAGCGAGAAGATGGCCACCCTCTTCTTCTGCTCCACCGCGATATGGCGCAGCAGCGTCAGCACGAAGGAGGTCTTTCCCATACCGGGCCGGCCGGCGATCACGATGAACTCCGCCGGGCGGAATCCCCCGATCCTGGCATCGAATTCGGCGAACCCCGTGGAGATCGCCCGCACCGGGTGACGCTTGGGGTCGCGGTGGAGCTCCTCTAGGTGTTCCATGTGTTCATAGAGGAAGTCCCGCAGGAGCACGTAGTCCTTCGCCGTTTCCCGCTGGGCGATCTCGAAGATCACCCCTTCGGCGCGGTCGAGGGCCTCGTTCACGGGGATGTCCTCCCGGTAGCCCAGTTCCATGATCCTCCCCCCGCCCTCGATGAGGGATCGGCGCAGGGCCTTGGTGCGGACGATCTCCGCGTAGTGCTCCAACGCCGTCACCGTGGGGACCCGGGAGATGAGCTCCGCGAGGTAACTCCTCCCCCCGACCTTCTCGAGTTTCCCGATCTCCTCAAGGTAGTTGGAGACGGTGATGAAGTCGGGGAGCTTTCCGTGTTCGTAGAGGGAGAGGATGGCCTTGTAGATCTCCCGGTGAGCGGGGAAGTAGAAATGGGACGGCTTGAGGAGCGAGACCAGGGTGGGAAGGGTTTGGGCCGGCTCGAGCATGGCACAGCCCAGCACTACCTGTTCGGCTTCACGATTTTTAGGAATGGGTCTTAATTCTTCAGCCCGCTCCTCCGCCATCGCACCACCATCATACCCCCGCTCCTCGCGGACGGACAAGGGGACAATTGTTAGAACTGTTGATAACTTGTGGAAATCCTGGGGAAAAGCACGTCGAGGGGATGGGGCCCCCCCGACGAAGCGGTTTCGACGGACCTAAAAACAGTGGACATCGCGTATCGGTCATGGACAAGCCGGCCTCTCCTCTTTGGAAATGTTTGCAAAGAGCGAGCGACGCGGCATCATAAGGGGTCGGAAAGGAGGGGGCGTTGGGAGGCAAGAACGTGGTCGTCGCCATGGGCGGTGGGCCGACCCCGGTGATCAACAACTCCCTCCGGGGGATCGTGGAGGCGGCCCGCGCCTACCCCGGTAGGTTCGGGACCGTCTACGGCGCGTGGCACGGGGTCCTGGGGATCCTGCGGGAGGAGCTCGTCGATCTTTCCGCCCAGCCGCCCGAGGAGATCGCGCTCCTCCGCACCACCCCCGCCGCCGGAGCCATCGGCACCGCCCGCTACAAGCTCGAGCACGACGAGGACCTCCGCCGGATCGTGGAGGTCTTCCGCGCCCACGATGTGGGATACTTCTTCGGGATCGGGGGGAACGACACGCAGCTCGTCTGCCACAGGGTGGCCGAGGCCGCGGTGAAGGAAGGGTATGAGCTCACCGTGGTGGGGGTCCCCAAGACCATCGACAACGACCTCGGCGACCCGGAGCTGAAGCTCGTCGATCACACCCCCGGGTACGGCTCGGTGGCGCGGTACTGGGCGTGGACGGTCCAGTGCCTGGAGGAGGAGAACCGGGGCTCGTCCCCGGCGGACCCCGTGCTGGTGGTCCAGGCCATGGGCAGGCGCGTGGGGTTCGTCCCCGCCGCCGCCCGGCTCGCCGATCCGGAACGGGAATTCCCCCTCTTGATTTTCCTCGCCGAATGCAGGCTATCGCTCGAAGAGATCACCGACTCCATCGCCGATACGGTGAGGAGGCACGGCCGGGCATTGGTGGTGGTATCCGAGGGCTTGAAGCTCGGGGAGTTGGGCGAAAGGAAAGACGCCTTCGGCCACGCGGCCTTCTCCTCCTCCCGGGCCACCGTGGCCCAGGTCCTCGTCAACCACCTGAACGATGTGGGCCTTCCCGCCCGGGGCCTCGCCCGGGGACAGGTCCCGGGCACCGAACAGCGGGACGCGATCCTCTACGCCTCCCCGGTGGATCTCGATGAGGCGTACGCCGTGGGGGTCGTGGCGGTGGAGCTCGCCGCGGCGGGGATATCGGGCCACATGGTCACCATCCGGAGGGCGGAGGGTGACGCCTACCGCGCCGAGTACGGGACGATCCCCCTGGAGGAGGTGGCGGGGGTGGACAGGCCCTTCCCCGCGGAGTGGATCTCGGAGACCAAGACCGACGTCACCGACGGGTTCGTGCGCTACGCCATGCCGCTCCTGGGGGAGGACCAGGTATCCGTGCCGATCGTCGGGGGCAGGTTCAGGTTCGCGCGGCTGAAGGCGATATTCGCACCGAAGAAACTGCCGGATTACGTGCCCGCAGCGTATAGGGAATGAGCGATGGGTCATGGGTGATGTGAAAGAACCGGTTACGCATCACCGGTCACCCATCACCTTAATAAGATAAGGAGGAAGGATGGACTACCGGAGGAAATTGGAGGAGTTCCATCCCACCAAGGACTACCTCGTGTGCATCGACTCCGACGGGTGCGTGTTCGACACCATGGGGATCAAGCAGCGGGAATGTTTCACCCCGTGGATGATCGCTTACTTCGGCCTCCAGCCGGTGGCCCAGGCGGCCCGGGAGTGCAAGGAGTTCGCCGACCTCTT
>JAJRVI010000098.1 GCA_024277405.1 Fidelibacterota bacterium | reverse complement strand
CCTGGAACAGTCCCACGCCGGGCGATTCGGTGACCACGGCGATGACGCCCCCGAGCACGAGGGGCACGGCGAACAGAAACCAGAGCTCGCGCTCCGCCAGCGCCTTCCTCCACCCCCGCGGTCGGAACGCGGCCCAGAGCAGGGGAAAACTCGTGGCCCCGGCGCACATGAAGAGGGATACCACCGCCTCCGCGGCCGGGGAACGGTAGTGGGCGATGGAGTCCGCGTAGGGGGAAAAGCCACCCGTGGAGATGGTGGAGAGGACGTGCACCAGGCCGTCGAAGGGACCCATGCCCGCGGCGAGGTACGCCCCGTAGCCCGCCACCGTGAGCCCGAGATAGGCCGTGGCGACCCGTCGTGCCACGAGACGCACGTTGCCGAACACGTTCTCCTGGCCATACTCGGCGGCGAAGAGGGAGAGGGCGGCCCGGCCCGGCGGGAGCAACAGGGCCAGCGAGAGGATCACGATCCCCGCGCCCCCGATCCACTGATATAGGGACCGGAAGAGCACGAGGGATCGGGGGAGTTCCTCGGGCACGAACACGGAAAGCCCGGTGGTGGTGATCCCGGATAGGGCCTCGAACCACCCGTCGAGGAATCCCCCCGCCGCGAGGAAGGGTATCGCTCCCACCAGGGAGAACAGGAGATAACTGGCGGCCACGAACGCCGGAGCTTCCTCTGGCCGCAGGGATGGCGTCCGCCTCCGCACGAGCCACCAGCCCCCGAGCGTGGCACCGAGGCCCAGGCCCGCGAAGGACCATAGCTCAGCCCATTCGCCGGCGGCCCCAGCGACGATCGCCCCGGGGGCCATCGCGGCCCCGAGCACCAGCAGCACGTACCCCCATGGTGCCCGTGAAACCCACATGCGGAATGATGTTAGCGCTGAAATACCGTTGGAAAAAGTTTTGCCACTTGCACCCCACAACGGTACTATTCCCGGGCCATGTACATCATCGTGGTCGGGGCGGGGGGGATCGGATCGGCGTTGGTGGAGATCGCCGTCCGCGACCGACACAACGTGGTGGTGATCGAGAAGGACCCGCGGAAGGCCGATGCCATGAGCCGCCGCCACGATATCCTGGTGATAAACGACGACGCAGCCTCGGTGGACGTCCTCCGGGAGGCCGGAGCCGAACGGGCCGATGCCATCGTGGCCACCACCGGCGACGATGCCACCAACCTCATGATCGTCGCCCTCGCCCAGAAACTCGAGGTCCCGTCCATCGTCTCCGTGGTGAACAACCGGGAGCACACCGAGCTCTTCCGGAGGCTGGGGGCGAACGTGATGGAGAACCCCGACGTGATCGTGGCGGAGTATCTTTACAACGCGGTCCAGCGCCCCAAGATCAAGGACCTCGTCACCCTATCCGGGGGCGCCCAGGTGTTCCGGGCCGTGGTCACCGAGCGCTCGCCCCTGGTGGGAAAGTCCCTGCGGGAGGCGGGCGAGGCGGGGCTCATCCCGGACGGGATCCTGATCGCGGCCATCGAGCGCGAGGGACAGACCATCATCCCCTCCGGGGCCACCGTGGTCCAGGCGGGGGACCTCATCACCGTGTTCTCCAAGGGGCACGCCTCCGACGCCGTGGTGGAGAGGCTCACCGGCTGACCTCTCCCTCGACATGGGACACGAAGACCTGAAGATCGTCCTCCGGGACCTGGGGTGGCTGGCCCCGGTGGTAGGCATCATGGCCCTCCTCTCCCTCCCGGTGGCGATCGCGTTCCGGGAGTGGTACGCCCTCTGGCCGTTCGGGCTCACCGCGGTGGCCTCCTTCGGCGTGGGGCTCTGCCTCTACCTCCCGTTCAGGCGGGCCGGCGAGGCCCGCCTGAAGCACGGGCTGCTGGTGGCCGCGGTGGGATGGCTCCTCGTCTCGGCGCTGGGTGCCCTCCCTTTCTACCTCGTCTCCACGCGCCTCGTCCCGGGAACGGTCTATCCCTTCGTGGACTTCGCCGCCGCGTTCTTCGAGTCGGTGTCGGGATATACCGGGACCGGCCTCACCATGGCCACCCGGCCGGATCTCCTTCCCCGGGTCCTCCAGTGGTGGCGCTCGTTCACCGAATGGGTGGGCGGCATGGGGGTGATCGTGCTGATGCTCACCCTGATCGTGGGCCCCGGGACCTCGGCCATGAGCCTGTACTTCGCCGAGGCCCGCTCCGAGCGGATACATCCCTCGGTCGTCTCCACCGTGCGCACCATGTGGTGGATCTTCGCGCTTTATACCGTGGCGTCGGCGGTTGCCCTCTGGGGCGCGGGGATGCCCCCTTGGGAGGCGTTGAACCACGCCATGACCGGGATCTCCACCGGGGGGTTCACGCTGTGGCCGGATTCCATCGCCCGCTATGACTCGGTGGCCATCGAGGCGATCGCCATCGTTATCATGCTCGCGGGGGCGGTGAGCTTCGCCGTCCACTACCGCGCCATGCAACGGGGCCCGGGGATCTTCCTCCTCGACCTCCAGACGCGGTGGCTGCTGGGCCTCTCCCTCCTGGGGATCGTCCTCGTGGCGGCGGAGAACCTCCTCAACGGGATGCCGGCAGCCCTCTCCCTGCGCCAGGGCGCGTTTCAGTTCGTATCGGCCCTCACATGCACCGGCTTTCAGACGGCCCCCATCCGTCAGTGGTCCGATACCGGCAAGCTACTCCTCTCCATGGCCATGGTGATCGGGGGGGCGGCCGGTTCCACCGCAGGGGGGATAAAGGTGATGCGGTTCGTGTTGTTGGTGCGGGGGGTGAGCTGGCGGCTGAAGAAGATCGTCTCCCCGGGCGGGGCGTTGGTCCCGATGAGGTTGGGTCGGGAGCTCATCCCGGATCCCGAGGCGGCCAAGCGCCTGGAGGAGGCCGCGGTGCTCACCTTCTTGTGGCTGGGGTTCCTCTTCACCGGGGTCCTCGTGCTCTCGCACCTGGCCCCCGACGGGTTCGGTCTCGCGGACGTGGTGTTCGAGGTGGCCTCGGCCCAGGGCAACGTGGGCCTCTCGGTGGGGATCACCGGCCCCGCGATGCCCACGGCGGCGAAGCTGCTCCTGTGCTTCAACATGTGGGTGGGGCGGCTCGAGATCATCCCCATCCTCATGTTCTTCCGCGCCCTCCTGTGGAGGGGATGATCGGCCCGTGTCCGCGCATACAAGGACGGGGTTGGCGTGGTTTTGTCTTACAATTATAATGTTTGGAGGATCTGACGTGGTCGACTTCCGGGGCGTATTGACGGTGCGCAGCTCGAGCGAGGCCATCGTGGCCTGGATCGAGGAGATGATCCTCAAAGGGGAGCTCAAACCCGGTGATCGCCTCCCGAATGAGCCCGACCTCGCCCGCAGGCTCGGCGTCAGCCGTGGGGCGCTCCGCGAGGCCCTCGCGGTCCTCAAGGCCAAGGGGGTGATCGAGCGGCGTCCGGGAAGGGGCACCTACGTGCGGCGCATCAACCGCGCCGAGCTATTGGGAGAGCTCGCGGCCCGCAAGCGGGATGAGGACCTGTTCCTGGACCTCCTCGAGGTCCGGGAGATCCTGGAATCCAAGGCCCTGGAGCTCGCGATCGAACGGGGTACCTCCAAGGACCTGGAGAAGATCCAGGATGCCCTCGCCCTCCTTCCCCGCGCCATCGCCGAGGGTGCCCCCTCACCCCTGGAAGCGGATCTGGAGTTCCACCTCGCCCTGGCCCTCGCGGCGCATAATGAGATATTATTCCGCCTGGCCCGGAACGTGAACGAACTCCTGCAGGACGTACGCGAGCGCACCCTGATGAAGCCGGGACGTCTCGCCGCATGCCAACGGGAGCACGAGGCCATCTTCGCCGCCATCCGTGACCGCGATCGGGATCGTGCCCTCAAGGCGCTCAGGTCTCACCTGGACCAAGTGCGGAGGGAGGTGAGAGCCGGTTAGATACGAGGCCGCGCGAAAAAATCCTGTGCACAAGGGGGGATGTACCGTGCGGAAGTTCATCGGCGTGCTGGCGTTGGTCATCGGTATGGTGGGCCTCTCCTTCGGGGCGGAACCGATCAAGATCGGCGTGGTTATGAACCTCACGGGGCCGTGGGCTTCCATCGATGGCCCCGCTTGGAACGGGATCCAACTCGCCATCGAGCAGATAAACGCCGCCGGGGGGCTCCTGGGCCGGCCGGTGGAGGCGATCTGTATCGATACCAAGGCGGACGAGGCCGAGACCATCGCCGCCATCACGCGCCTGGCCGAGGTGGAGAAGGTCGCGGCGATCCTGGGGTATTGTGACACGCACTGGGTCCTGACCGGCGCGCCCATCGCCGCGGAGTACGGGATCCCGTTCATCACCCCTGGGGCCACCCACCCCCGGATCCCCGAGCGCACCGGCGCCTGGCTCGCGTGTTTCGGCGATAACGCCCAGGCCGCGGCCATGGCGGAGTACGCGTACAACGTGCTCGGCCTCCGCAAGGTCGCCGTGTGGGTGGACACCGCCTGTGACTTCTGCGTCGCCGTGAGCGCCTACTTCGAGGACGCCTGGAAGCACCTCGGGGGCGAGGTGGTGTACGAGGACTACTTCGAGACGAACTGGACCGATTTCTCCGCGCTTGTGTCCCGGCTCAAGGCATATCAGGACGCGGGCAAGGTGGACTGCGTCTATCCGAGCGCCATCCCCGGCAACGTGGGGCTGATCGTGAAGCAGCTCCGCGAGGGCGGCGTGACCCTCCCCATCCTGGGCGAGGACGGCTTCGACACCCCGTTGCTCGTCGAGGTGGCCGGCCTCTACGCGGAAGGGGTCCTCTTCGCCACCCACGTGTCCCTGGACAGCCCCGATCCGCGGGTACAGTCCTTCGTGGCGGCCTATAAGGAGAAGTTCGGGCGCCGTCCCGAGAACGCCTTCGCCGCGTTGGGCTATGACGCCATGATGTTGGTGGCCGAGGCCATCAAGGTGGCCGGCTCCGCCGAGCCCGCGGCCATCGAGGAGGGCCTCGCCGGGATCAAGGCCTTCCCCGGCGTCACCGGGACCATCGCCTATCCCGAGGGGAGCAAGGTCCCGCAGAAGTCGGTGGCGATCCTGATCGTCCTCGGCGGCAAGTTCCGCACCCTGACCATGCTCACCCCCAGTTACCTCCCGCCGCCGGAAATCGCCAAGTAGCACGGGTCGACACCGAGGGGAGGCCCGGGGTCCACGGGCCTCCCCTTTTTCCGCCCGACGATCCCATGGGGCAGGGACGCGTATTGCTGGCGATTGAGGGGTTGAGCAAGGCCTTCGGGGGGCTGTGGGCCGTGCGGGATTACCGCCTCTCCCTTCCGGAGGGGGCGATCTACGGGCTCATCGGACCAAACGGGGCCGGGAAGACCACGGTGTTCAACCTGATCACCGGCTTCCTGAAGCCGAACGGGGGTCGGATCGTGTTCGCCGGCATGGATATCACCGGATGGCGCCCCGATCGGGTCTCGTATATAGGGATCGCCCGTACCTTCCAGCTCCTCCAGCTCTACCGCACTCTCACCGTCGAGATGAACCTCCTGATCGCCCATCACAAACACTCCCGTTATGGCCTGTTCGTGGCCCTGACGGGGTGGCCTTCGTACCTGCGGTGTGAGCGGGAAGTCCGGACCAGGGTGGGGGAGTTGCTGGAGATCTTCGGGCTCGCCCGATACCGGGCGGCCCGGGCCGGGACCCTGCCCTATGGGCTCCAGCGCAAGCTGGACATCGCGTGCGCCCTGGCCACCGAGCCCCGCCTCCTCCTGCTCGACGAGCCCTCCTGCGGCATGAACCCGCGGGAGGCGGAGGAACTGGCCCACCTGATCCGCACGGTGAAGGAGCGCTACGACCTGACCCTGATCGTAGTGGAGCACCGAATGCCCTTCATCATGGGGCTGGCCGAGCGGATCCAGGTGTTGGATCACGGGGTGCTGATCGCCGAGGGAACGCCCGAGGAGGTCCGCCGCGACCCCAAGGTGATCGAGGCCTACCTGGGGGTGGAGGATGTCGTTGCTTGAGGTCGAGGGGCTGCACGTCTACTACGGGGTGATACCGGCGGTGGTCGATCTCTCCCTCGCGGTGGACGAGGGCCAGCTCGTGGCGCTGGTGGGGGCGAACGGCGCCGGGAAGAGCACCACCCTCAAGGCGATCGCCGGCGTGCTCCGGGCCAAGAGGGGACGGATCCTCTTCCGGGGACGGGACATTACCCGCTGGACCGCCGACCGGAGGGTGCGCTCCGGTATCTCGTTGGTG